>NZ_CP018906.1:1200000-1500000 GCF_000785105.2 Lentilactobacillus curieae
TAATTAAGGGCATATACTTCTGCTTATAATGAATTTTGAAAACCGAGGATTAATATATGGCTGCAAAAGCGAAGATTTTAATTGGTGGATTACTTACACTGCTAGGAATTAAGATGATCTTTACACAGGGATTGGCCGTGCATATTCAGACTAGCAAGCCTGGATATGCCACATACTTTGGAATGAATGGCGGCGGAATTGGAACCTATTTAGTATTACTGTTAGCGGTGGGATTACTAATCTCTGGGGGCTTTTCTATGTTTAGAAGTCGGAGAAAGCGTTAGAATAGTAGTAACAGAGATTAAAAGGAGATTTTACCCATGGCCAAATTTAATTTTGATTACGCACCTGAATACGCACTAACGTACGGCAAAGCAAAAGCAGGCAAAGAGATGACAGTTATTTTGAACCTGGGCTGTCCTGACAGTAAGCAATGGTTCCTGGACAACCAAGCTGATTTGTTCAAAGCGGTCGACGAAGGTACATTACTACTTCACTTGAAGTTCTGGAACAAGGACAAGGATGACCTTGTAAATGGTGCCGTAGCTGATGATTTTGTTGATTATTCAAACCCAGAAAAGGCACTCGAATACGTTCGTGATGTTTTTGAAAACCAAGAAAAGCTAAATGAGCAAAATGTTGAACAAGTTCCAGAATATTTGGAAACCCGTTATGGGGTTACCGACGGTCCTCATAATACTGACGCTTCAGATAAAGTAATTGAGGAAGCTGTTACCAACGATATTTTCAAATTACCTACCGTTATTATTGATGACCAAATGTACTTTGATGATACATTGAAGCCAGCTGCAGAGCTGATTAAGTAATAGTTAAGAAGAAACTGGTAAAAAGTGCCCATGTCATTTTTGACATGGGCACTTTCTTTTAATCATTTTCCTTCAACCATCCATCTAACACACTTATGAACTCATCATGCTGATCAAGTAAGGCAAGGTGGCGACTGTTAGCGAACAGATGCCACTTTGCTCCAGGAATGTTGTCGTACACAGTTTTGGCAATTAATGGGGTACATAAATCGTCAGTTCCGTTAGTGACTAAGACGGGCACGTGGACTTTATGCAAGTCGTCAGTAACATCAAAATCGCTAATGGTTCCATTTTCTGTAAACTCATTAGGACCTTCCGCAATCAAACTAGCCCGTTTTCCGTTAGTTTCTCTACGCATTGGCTCTGGAGAATTTTCATTAGGCTCGTCCCAGCAATAGGCTTCCATGTAACGGGAGTTGGCTGCCAGATAACGCGGATTAGTAAAATCTCCCGTGCGTTCTGCTTCCGCAATTGCCTGACGATCTTCGTAACTAAGATATTGAATCAAGCGGTGTTGTTCCTTAACCCAAAGTTTAATTGATGATGGTGAGCCATCGATCATTACACTCTTGATGCCTTTAGGATCAAACTGAGTGAGGTAGTACATCTCCAACATTCCACCCCAAGATTGCCCTAACATATGGACTTGATCCAGGTGTAGGTACTTTCTCAACTCTATTAATTCTTCTGCCCAAGTTTCCTTAACGTAAACAGATTCATCTTCCGGTAGTGATGATTTACCGCAGCCAACTTGGTCATACATAATCAGCTGCCGACCGGTTTCAGCGTAGTCGTCCATCATTTCAAAATAATTGTGTGATGATCCGGGGCCACCATGAATTAATAACAATGGTGCTTTATCAGGGTTGGGTTCGCCGACAATCCGATAATATGTTTGGTACTGGTGAAAGGGCATGTAGCCTTCTTGAATTTTCATATGTAAGAACCTCCTAAAAGTGGTTAGATTCATTGTAGTTCTAAATGAAAACGATGGCGGAACTTTTTGGGAATTATGACAAATATTGAATCAGAATCCCACTAAAAATTACGTGTTTATTAGTTGGAAACCTTTTAGCATTCATTCTGGTGATTTAAGTCAAAAAAATCATTACGGTACTAGAAAATTAAATAATATTCGCTACTCTATGACAGTTAAGCTCCAAAAAGGAAAATGGCATCCTTTAATTAGGTAATGTACTTAAATCTACAACCTGTTTTAAAGTATATTGGTGGAATATAAAGGATTTAACTTTTAGCTCAATACCGTATGTTTTACTTTTAGAGCCAATTTTGGATGGAAAGTAAGCCACATTTTCGGATCCCTGGTTATCAGTTCTAAACTTTATGATCACGTGCTTTTGGGATTTCAAAGCTTTAAATACTCGTTTATTTGAACTTATTTTCAATAATTTATTGTTGTCATTATTTTTTAACGCGGTGTTTATGACATCTTGAGTATATTTTTCCATACCTTTATCTACAGTGAAAAATTGGTATCCCAGTATAACTAAAATTAGAATTACAAGCGATAAAAATATTTTTAGAGCCATTTTATTATGTTTCATAGATATCATGACCTTCCATAATTATTGTCATATCATAGAACAGGATAATATCGTTTATAAATATATGGAAGAACATTTGATGTAAATACATAAAATGTTATTAATTAAAAAATTTCGCAACTGTCGTATTTACTTAGGTGTAAGATGAATCTTAATAAATAAAAAGCTAGAATAGCTAAGGGAGTAAATAAAATGGCAGAATGGTATGAAGATCGAATCACTTCCGCTGTTAATGGAACCAATCCAATGGTTATGGCGGAGTTAAAGGGTGGTTACGCAGTTTTTGGCGATGTACAGTTTTTGTCGGGATATTCTGTTTTATTACCTTAACAAAAATTCGATGCGACTGAACCTTATACGGTTCTCCATACTGACGTGACACAGGTTAAATTAGCTAATAATCAATGGGGATATATTTCGGCAGTAATTGATGAAGCTAGTAATGAAGTTGTTTCCCTTAATGTGTCTAATCATGCCAATAAGCAGCAATTAGCCACTACATTGAGTAATCTTCAAGCTACGATTCCTAAGGAATCAATGCCTATCTTACATTCTGATCAAGGCTGGCAATATTAACTATCGTACTATCATCAAACGTTACATAAAATGTGGATTATACCTAGCATGTCTCGTAAGGGAAACTGCCATGATAACGCGCCAATTGAAAGCTTCTTCAATTTACTAAAAAGAGAACGATTAAACCGATCCAAGATTGAAGACTTGGATAGGCTTGAAGAAATAACTAGTCAGTACGTAAAATGGTTCAACGAAGACCGAATCTCACTAAACAAAAATGGCTTAACTCCGATTGAATATCGGAATCAAGCCATAGCTTAAACTTTTTTAAAATGTCTAACTTTTTTGTGGCACTTCAGTATTCTCCCAGTCTTTTTAGTTACAATATTTGACGGTGACAACAAATATTATCATTAATTTGATTACAAAGGACGACTAATTTAAAACAACTCACCTTAATATAAAAACAAGCGGTGAAGGGCAAAATGTTCAAGTTTATACTACTTGACACCTTCTTGTATACCGCTAACAAAAGATGCCTCTAGACCAAATCCAATGACCGCTTGTATCATAAAGATTAATTTATTGTTGCTGCGTATAGACTTTGCCAATTTGGGGTGATGAGATTTAATCCATTTTCCAACCTTTATTCCTGACTTATGGGTATATCCATTAACAGATACAACATTTTGAATGAATCCTGCAAGTTCGTAAAGTGTACCCCAGCTTGGTAGTGAAATAAAGCTATTTGAATATGGAGTTTTCCCGTTATTAGTTTGTGTGGCAGCATTCTTGATTTCTGTAGGGTTTACGGTGTATTCTACACCATTAATGGTAAGCTTGCTCTGACCATTATTGATTTGTGTTAAAACATCAACAATCTGATCATCTGTTAGATTCATACTGAACAATTCTTGACGTGACAGATTTGGCAAGTTTTGTTTAGAAGTGGAAACTTGTTGAAGTTGAGAGTCAGCAAATGCGGAAGAAACTCCACCTAATGATGTTGTTGTAAGACATGCAGCGACAGAAAATACGATTAGCTTTGATTTATTCTTCATTGTAATTACCTTACCTAACTAAATTAATTTAAGGATTACAATTAGTATTAACATTGCTAAAAAGAATAGACTTCCCGATTTTTTAAATATGTATCCAACTTTTTGGATATTTGAATTACTCTGCTCTACGTGAATAGCATTAAATGAAATGACCGTTGCTATTAAAAAGCAGAAGAAGTATCTGAATTGGTCAACAAAATTAAAATTTAAAAAAACAAATGGGGAAACTATAATGCTAACAATGCCAATAATAACGTAAATCCACATGTAAGTATCAAAATGCGCTTTTTTGATAAATATTACCTCCAAAATTCATTCGCGAACTTTTATTATGCTACTAGTGTGTTGTGAAAATTATGTGAAGATGAAGTGACCATTATGTAAAAATAGAGTGACTATTTTGTGACTTTAGGATTATATTCCTATACTAAAGTCGTTTAATGAGTTATCAATTTCATCTTCGGTAATTCCAATATATCTCTTGGTGATTTCTTGTGAACTATGGTTAAAGATAGCCATTAGCGTAGCAATATCATGAGTTTTACGATAGTAGTGATAGCCAAACGTTTTGCGGAGCGTGTGTGTGCCGAGGTCATCACGATCCATTTCTTGGCCTAATTTATCCATAATTCTATATACACCATTTACGGTTAGGTGATACCCAGGCTTTTGAGAAGGAAAGAGCCAGTCGTCATCATTCTTCCCGAAGATATATTGGTCAATCATATCTGACAAGTTGGTTAAGTTAAGCCTGCGTTGCTTACCAGTCTTTTGCTCAATAATATACGGCTTCTTGGTGTGTCTAAACTCTCCAACCTTACGAATAACAATATCTGACGCACGTAAACCTGTGTTGATACCGAATAAAAAGAGCAGCAAATCACGGTCTGCATGGCGGTTTCTTGATAGGAAAAATTTTGCAGTTTCGATTGCTGATTTAGTTCTTAGTGGTTGAATGTTAATATGTAAACCCTTGTTAGTATTGTGCGGTTTATCAGTAGACATGATAATCAACTCCATTCAAAAATACTGTGCACTGTGTTATACTAACCACAGATACACAGTAAAGTTGTAGAGATGGCGTTCCGCTATCTAGTTATGAAGAACCGTCAGCGTGCCCGCCAAAGTTTGCAAACGGTTCTTTTTGTTTGTCTACTTTTTCGTGTTTTTGAGCAAAGCGCCAATTGCACGAATGATTGCAGCGATTCCGTAAAGAATGCAGGCAATTCCGACCAATAAAAGTTGCGTTTCCTTTCGTTTGGATTTTGTGTGTCATACACATCACTCCAATCCGATAGTCAACGTCACCGTCTAACAGCTCTACAAATAAGATTATATCATAACTAACAACTAATGCACGGTGTTTTTAAAAACCGTGCATTAATTAAAAATCAAAAATTTTTAGTTAATATTATACGAAAACGAAAGGACTGTTGATATGAACCCCCAAAAGACAGCTTACATTGTTAGTGAGGTGGTTAAATTCATCAGTTTTATTATTTTAATCGTAGCAGTCTATATTACAAAAGGACTAAATATTGTTTTCTGGTTAATTGCTATGATAAATTTTGGGGTCTCAATACTATTTTTACCTAACAACTTTTTAAATAACTTAGTTCTAAGTTTTATTAAGAACAAAAGATAACAGTTTCTAGCTATTAGGCGATTACCTTTTTATTTCTTGTGAAAACTTGAAGTAATATTAAGCCGTTGGAATTATTACAACGGCTTTTAATTTAGTCCAAAAAATCTACGATTTACAATGAATTCGTAGATAGATATAGAGTGACAGCTTATCGGTTGCTAAGAACCGCTGAACTACATTGAGACATGATCGGTTTTTCTTATAATTTATGTTAATTCCCTTGTTAACGAAATTTCTTCCGTAAATGTTGCTTAAGCAATACCCCAATCTACTGACTGATTACCACCGCTCTAACTACTCTACATTAACTATTATTCACGCAAAGCCCTTAAGTCTAAATGACTTAAGGACTTTTTCATTTGAGATAATTATTATTTTTTTTAGTCCACAATGTGATTTGCGCTGGTGTAGATTGGCTCACGATTAAGAGCCCGCTTGATACTTTCTTCTATGGCTAATGGACTGTTTACATTGGTTGAAGAGACCAGCTTGTTGAGATCCTTTGAAGTGCGAAAGGCTTGATTGGCAATCTTGTGACTCATGGAATCCAGCATAACGATCACAACATCATCGTGCTTAATCGCTGACAGCAAGCTAGTTTCAATTCCTTTACCAGTGACGGCTTCATCATAGGTCAAAAGCTCTTTGCCGAGAGGAGCTTTACAAATGACCGATAACCAACTAACTTAACTAAAAAGCGTTGCTGAACATGCGGCGACTAATCGCAAATGGATTCAAGTTCGACTGTTTGAATTTGAAGATAATCCGTTAAAGCTTGAAGATTGGCAGGAATTTATTACGGAATTAGCTGATAATTACTTGATCCTGGTCACTGACGATGGGAAATGGAAAATTAATTATCGCGACGTAGTTAAGGTTGAAATATTACTACCTACTTACGAAAAATAAAATACACGTCTTTTGGGATTGTTAACACAATTGGGGTATTTTTTAAGTATTACATTATTACGGTGAAATTATATTGACATATTTATTATCTAAAACTATTATTTAGTTGTTATTAAATAAATACAAAAGGGGAAGATTTATGATGAGATTGAAAGCAATTATGTTTACAGCGTTAAGTTGTTTATTTTTTACAAGCTTTAATGTCAGCGCTAACGCAATTAAGCATGAACAAATTACTAATAGTGAGGGACAGACACATCAATTAGCAACTAATCCAGCAGAACAGGAAAATCAGATTAGAAGTAATGGTAATACGACCACACATGTTAAATCTGTAGTACATAAAAGGACAGTAATTGTTAACCCTGCTGATAGGGTCAGCAAAAAGTCCTTGGTAGAGAAGCACACGGTAACGACTAAACCGCGCTATTCAAAATTGCAATTAAAGAAATTAATGGAGAAGCAGTTTGCCAGCAAAAAAAGATGATGGCGCAAGATAAAGTAAAACGGCAACGTGAGAATGTTAAACTGCGTGCCAAAGAACAGGCCAATGAAAAGTCTTTAGCTCAGGCAGCAGCTCATGCTAAACAAGTTAAAAAGGCAGAAGCCTTAAAGCAAGAAAGCAATAATTCAGTAACAGCCACTAGTCAACCAACAAATGAGCAAAGTACAGCCGATAGTCAAACTCAGCCGGCAACACAAGAACAACAACCACAAATGACTGATAGAGAAAAGAAAAATCAAGAAGCGCAAGATGCAAATACTAGATTACAACCTTGGTACACTGGAACTGCTGCGGCAGCTAACGTGGGACAACTCGCTTATTATGTCACAGGTTCAGTATCGAACGTAGTCGGTCAGGGTACAGCTATTGTTAATTCTATAACCGGAGTTATTTCAGCCATTAGAAGTCTAATTTAATTGGAGATGTGACGAATGCTAAAGAACGATCTGAAATTATTGCCAAAGCTTTTAATTTCACTAGTAGCCGTGTTCTCATTTTCGATAACTGTTACTCCTAATGTCATCCACGCTGACTATGATCGGTACGGTCAGAGAATAGACAATAATAATAGTTCATCTAATAATAATGATAACGATGACGATAATAGAAAACCAGAAGGCGGCGGTGTTGTTGACCCAGGTGGAGCTATTGGCGGCACACCAGGTGTTGCTGGTGGAGCTGCTGGTAATCCTTCCGCTTCTGCGACAGGTGCTGGAGTTTCTGCGGGGACTGTAAACCCGAATGCTCAAAATACAGCTGCAATTCCAAATCAGCAACAAACCTTTAACAATGTTAATGGTAACAATAACAGTGGCCAAGAAACAACCAAAACAAGGACACCAGTTGGAGTAAACGACCAAGCAAATAATTTAGGACAAAGAAATCAAGCCACAAAGAGTAGCAACAATTTAGCACCAAGAAACCAAGTCACAAAAAGTAGTAATAATGTTAGCAAAGCTAATATTAACAACAATCCGGGGACTGAATACCATCATCGACATGGTAATCATGTCAAGAGAATCAAAGGTCTACACAAACACCCTGGCCGATTAGGCCAATATCATATGAAACCTGGAGACATTATAATCTGTTATGGTGGCGGTTCCAGTGGTAGTATAGGGGGTATCCCCGGACATGTTGGTATTGCCAACACATCAAGTACAATTCTAGAGATGCCTGGAGCTAATTATGGCTACTCAAAGAAAAATAATGTTAAAGATAATAAAAAAGGGGTATTTTTTAATAGACATGTCATTGGGAGACATAAAAACAGAAAACATAACAAATCATCAGATAAAACTATGAAAGTAATTGTATTTAGATTTAAAAATCCAAAATATGGTAAAGAAGCGGCTAGCTACGCTTATCACCATATGTTCAAGAATGGTAATTTAAATTACGCTATAGGAACTGGAGCTATGATTCATAAAAAGAATCCTAGTTATTGTTCTAAATTTGTGTACCAGGCCTATCTTTATGGAACTAAGGGAAAGGTTACTAGAACTATCCATCTGCCACTTTATTGGATCTATCCTCACAACATTATGCATTATTTCAAACCAAAATATAAGCCCAGAGAAGTATACAGTCTGACATATTAGGAGGGATAATTTGAAAACAATCAATGGTTTTAATATATTATCGCTAATAGTTATTTCATTAGGTTTACTGGGCTCGTGCTTAGCTTTGTCGGCAGATATCTGGTTTTCGAACATGGGGTATTACACTGGGCCCGATACATGGTATGGACACCCTCAATGGTTGTTACAAAATGTTACCTTTTTTCTAGTCATTGTTTGTGTAGCAACTCTTTGGATAAAAAAATCCAATGCGGTAATAATTATACTTGCTACTATAGTTGCCTTACTTTTAATTTTTAATTTGACACTACCATATGACGCAACATTTAACATTTGGAGTGGTACTATTGTTCCAGGGAGTATCGGACTGTACGTGATCCTTCACGTTTTAATTAAAGGGGTCTAATTAGCGGTCATGATTTATACTATTATCAATAGTTTCTCTTATTAACGAATCTTCCAAGCATTACAGTGTAGTTAATAAATAACTTAAAGCAATAATGAAGACAGCCATGGGTTACACTCATGGCTGTTTTTAGTGCACATATTTTTTATACAGGAGTAGTTTATACTATATTAAGAAACTAGAAATATTTATTGGTGAGTAAACCTATAATGCGTCAAGATTAGCTTATATGGCGTAATTTTGGCCAGGCATTCAACTTCTATTATTGTTAGAATGAACATAGTACCTAATAAAAAAAGAATGAGTGATATTATATGAGTAAAGTAACGCCGACACAATTTGGGGAGAAGCTTCGGGACTTGCGTAAACAGAAAGGATATTTGCTTAGACAAGATTAACGGCAATTGAAAACAAAAGATCAACCTCAAATTTCTGATGGCTACTGGTCGTTGATTGAAAATGGAAAAAGAAGTATTCCAAAAGCAGATACATCGCGTCGAATGGCAAAAGGTCTCCGGCTAGATGTTGATATTTTATATCAAGCAGCTGGTTATTCTGAGGTGAATTTAATGCTAGGAAATATAACATAACCAGGATGATGTTGTTAGAATACCAGTTCTAGAAACCTCGGATCTTTTGGGTGAAGACGAAGACTTGCAAGCTCAATCATATGAGTTGGTGGGCTCAAATACAATTGACCTTAATTTTAGTTATTATTGGATCCACGTAACGCAAACCGACTTATTGGCTGACCACATCATGCCAGAGGACTTAGCTTTGATAAAAGAAACTGACAACTTTAATAATGATTAAATTTGTTTAGTTAGAATTAAGCATGATCGTCTCATACTTGCTCATGTCAGTCGGCAAGGTTCACCAATTTTATTAGTCAATTATGAATCGGGTTTTAAAGCTCAGGTATTTGGTCAGACGGATTCTCAATCGATCAAGATTATTGGCACCGTCCAACAAATAAGAAGAAATTTTGCGTAGTTAGGTAAAAATGATTAAAAATCCAAGACTTTATTTATGTTATGACTTTACCAGCAATCAGAGGGATAAACTTATTTATCGTCTCATCAAAACAGGCTTTAAAATACGCTTATATCACGTGTGTAACCCTAAAAACACCAAAAAACCGCTTACCTAGTATTAAGACATACAATGGTAAACGGTTTTTTTAATTTTAACAGATATTCAGAGTTAATTCAGCACGAGGGGTACAGATCAGATTCGCTCCTAGTCCTCTTTGTATTATAAGTGCTTAAATAGCAGGCATTATTTTTTCGTCTGATCAAACAGTGAATCATAATCTGGTCCACATTCAAGATAGTCCGTTAATTCGTATAATCGGTGATATGAGTATTCTGCTGTTGCTACAAGAAGGTCAATAACTAATTTATTGTCAACTAAAGTTTGTGAACCAGCCAAGACATCTTCAACCACCTTACGATATTTAGGCAAGGCGCTTACCTCAAGATTTTCGTCAGACTCTGATAAACGAATAAAGCCCGACACAATCGAATCCCGCTGAACAGAAGTAATTCCAGTCTCCAAGCATAATAGGCTTAGTAGTCTTGTACTCCACTCTGTATTTACAAGTTTATCTGATAATTCTCTGACGGCTTCTCTTAACAAATAGACTTGATCCTCAAGTCGTTCACTATTCATTGATTAATCCTCCTAAATAAAAATTCTGAGCACCTGTTCAAGTGCCTGAGCAATGGTTAGATTGCAACTTAATTAAAGTTTAAGTTGACTTATAATCCAAGGGAATCGTTCTTCATCTTGAAATGCAGCTATTAACTCATGAATCGTGGCTTCAGCAGTTTGACTTGAAGTGTCAGGTTTGATTTCTTGTATTTTAGAGATAACTTCATCAGTTGATAATGATTTCTTACTATGTTCGATCCTGACAAAATAGGAGTACAATGATTGAATTTCGTTGTCAGAGTAAGATCGACTAAGAAAAACAAAAGCACTGCTATGAATATTAAGCTTTGTGCAGATGGTATCAAGTATATCTATTAAAAGGGCTTCTTTTGTGAAAACTTCCATTGGTAATTTACCTCTAATCATCTAAATTTATGATAAAAGTTGTGCGGCTTGTACTGCCCAATAACAAATTGATTTATTAAATAACGAGCTTAACTTTTAGAGTCATTGCGTGGCCTCTTGGCATGGAACTTAACAAAACCAAGCAACAAAACTAATCCGTCTGATCAAACACTGAGTCATAATCCATTCCCAATTCAAGATGGTCCGTTAACTCAGACAATCCATGAACTGGAAATACGGTTGCTGCTTGGATAAGTGTAATCACCAGTCTATTGTTAATATCTGCAGATAATGTCTGCGACCCAGTCAAGGCATCTTCCACTACTTTACGATATTTTGGTAAAGCAATTGTATCAAGATTTTCATCGTAATCCGCTAATCTAAAAAAACCAGATACAATCGAATCTCGCTGCTCCAATGTAATCCCATAGTCTAAACATAAAAGGCTGAGGGAAATTGGATTCTCGTTTGTGTTTCCAAGCCTATCTGCTAATTCTCCTACGGCATCAGTTAATAATTCTATTCGATTTTCAAGTTGTTCATTATTCATCATTAATCCTCCTAGATAAAAATTTGCAGAACTTGTTTAACTGCCTCAGCGATGGCAACAGCTGATGAGTGGTTAATCTTAGCATCTACTAATGCGTGTTGTACTTTGTGTAGCTGTAGTTGTTTCTTGATGTTGAGTATCTGCTAAGGAAACAGAAATTCCACTAATAAGGTGGTTGCCAAACTTGCTGCTAGGGAAAGCGTAAGAAGCCTTTCCTGAAGTTCATAGTATATATACTTTCGTAATTCAACTATTTAAGAATTACGATTTGAAATTGAAAAAAACATAAGGAGGAAATTTCTTATATAAATCGAATCCACATAACATATCAAAATGCGCTTTTTTATAGTTCTAAAAATGATTCGCTAACGCTTATAATATTAATAGTAGGTTGTGAACATTTGATGATTATTATATGAATATTGATGGTAGATTATGTGAATTTTTAAAATTAACATATGTAAATTGAGTTCATTTGGCGCTGTTTTTAGTATGTAAATTAAAATAGATCTCTATATGAAAGACAAAAAAGGCAGAGAAACTATTGAACATAGTCCTCTGCCTTTTTATATGCGACTTGTTATTATGCTTCAACTGTATTTTCCGGCTTACCATCAACAAACGCCTGGAGATTGTCCGCCGCAATTCCCAACAAACGTGAGCGGGTTTCTAGCGGTGCCCATGCAATGTGGGGAGTAATGATTGCATTTTTGGCAGTTAGCAATGGGTTATCCTTTTTGATTGGTTCGTAACTTGCAACGTCGACACCAAGACCGAATATTTTTCCATTGTTAAGGGCGTCTGCAGTAGCGGATTCTTCGATTAAACCACCACGAGCAGTATTGATGATAATAACTCCATCCTTCATTTTAGCGATGTTATCTCGGTTAATGATTTCACTGGTTTGCGGAGTTAGTGGAGTATGCAGACTAATGATGTCTGCTTGAGCAAATAAATCATCTAACTCTACTTGTGTTGCCCAGTCACCAGGTGCTTGCTTTGGTCGGTGATTGTAATAGATAACATTCATTGAAAATGCATGGGCGATTTGGGCAACTTGTTGACCAATCTTACCAAAACCAATTAACCCAATGGTTTTGCCCCGGAGCTCAACCAAGGGTTTAACCCAGAAAGTGAAATCTGGGTTAGTTGACCATTTTCCGTCATGAACCAAACGATCATGCACGCCAACTTGGTTTGTGATTTCTAATAGCAATGCAAATGCATGTTGGGCAACTGCATCGGTTCCGTACGTTGGGATGTTGGTAACAACTACGTCATTTTGTTTGGCAGCATCCAAATCAATTACGTCATACCCAGTACTTAGAAGCCCGATGTATTTGAGATTGGGTGCTTTAGCAATAATATCAGCGGTGAGTGGCGTTTTGTTATCAAACACAATGTCTGCATCGCCAATTCGTTTCAAAATTTCATCTGCATTATCAACGGGAGTGCGGTCATACAGTGTAAAATCACCAAACTTTTTTAAGGGTTCCCAGTCAAGGTCACCTGGATTTAGAGCATAGCCGTCTAACACAACGATTTTCATATTTTCCACCACTTTCTATCAGGTTTATCCGTGAATAAGGGTACCACAGCAGGAGGTGTTTACCTATTAAAACACCCGATTCAAATTGACTATTCTAGAGATTGAAATACAATTAAGAATAATTAACTTAAATGGCGGAGGTGTCCTAATGGCACAAGTATATATTCGCGCAGCAACCCCAAACGACGTTCCTGATGTGATGAAAATTATTGATGAGGCAAAAGCATTTTTGAAATCTTATGGGAGTCCACAGTGGCAGGATGGTCATCCAAATGAGGAGATGATCAACGCCGATATTGAAAATAAAATCGCATATGTGCTGATTGTGGAAGGACATGTTGCTGGGTATTCAGCTCTATCATTTACAGCAGACCCCAACTATGATGGGATTTACGATGGTCAGTGGCAAAATAATTCCGACAAGTATGCAGTTATCCACCGTTCTGCAATTTCAGCTAACTACCGTGGTCAGCACCTAACTAACTTTTTATTTTCAAATTTGATTTCAAGGACGCTGGCTGAAGGAATTCACAATATTAGAATTGATACTCATCCTATGAACAAGCCAATGCAACACTTAGTTGGTTCCTTTGGCTTTGTTAAACGGGGGAAAGTAGATGTCGATGATCAAATTGATCCGGTTAGGGATGCATTTGAACTAAACCTATGAGGTGATACCAATGATAACTAAATCACTAGATGTGAGACTAATTACTCAGCGTCCCGAATTGCCGACAGGCTGTGAAATTACGGCAGTGACAATGATGCTTGCGTATTCAGGTGCAACAGTCGATAAGGTTGCTCTGGCCAAAGAAATGCCGTTTAGTGATTCTGACCCTAATGAAGGCTTTGTGGGAGATCCATTCACTGATAATGGTGACAGTATTTACCCACCTGCACTGCTAAAACTTGTGACGAAATATGCTGGTAGTGCTGTGAATCTTTCGGGCAAATCAATTGACCAACTAAGAGATTTTATTGACAAACGGCAACATCCAGTCGTTGTTTGGGTAGGTGAGTTTGATGGCTTTCATACCCATGCCTTAGTAATTACGGGAATTAATGATGTGGTATTTTATAACGACTGTTGGACAGGAGAACGGACGACAATGAGTATTTCCCGCTTTGAAGAGAAGTGGAAGTTGAAGGATAGAATGGCACTTAGTTATTAAATATATGTGTAGAAGAAGGGAGTGGGACAGAAAGCATACGAAGATGCTTTCGTCGTCTCACCCCCGCAAGACCAACAGTAAGTGAATTCT
The DNA here is from genome assembly GCF_000785105.2 of Lentilactobacillus curieae. Classification (NCBI taxonomy): domain Bacteria; kingdom Bacillati; phylum Bacillota; class Bacilli; order Lactobacillales; family Lactobacillaceae; genus Lentilactobacillus; species Lentilactobacillus curieae. The sequence continues at coordinate 1,214,434 of NZ_CP018906.1, forward strand.
GCGAGTAGCGGGATTCACTCCTGATGCTTACTGTCCTGAGGCTCTCAGTCCTGATGGTTACTGCGTGTAGTAACCATCTGAATAGAAGAAAAAATGCCGTTATAATTTCAAAAAGTGAAATTATAACAGCATTTTTTCGTTGACCCTAGTTTTGTCTGAACCTCGTTTTGATTATTATATAAATGGTCGTTTAACGCCAGCGATGTAAGAGCGTTGACTATTTTTAAATTACCGCACATAATACCCGTTAATTCCCATTCCTGCACTGTTTGGAACTTTTACATAAACTTTATTGTGGCTGATAACTTTAAGCTTCAAAGTTTCGCGGATTCCGCCAGCAGGGGCGTTATTGAAATATTTGCCACTTACAGTGTAATGATGGGCTGAAGTTTTCTTGTATTTAATTTGGGTAACCGTTTGTGGATCTGGAAGAAGTGCTGATTTGTAAGTTACGTGGCCAGCGTAGATTTTTACAGTTGAATGCCTGCCGTTAAATGATTTGGAACTGACCCAGGCACTGCGAAGTGCTTTTGGAGTGCCTTTGTGCCATTGAGATGCGTTGGTAACGGCGGGGGTTAGCGCCAAAAAGCCTGCCAGTGTAGCTGCGGATAATAATATTTTCTTATTCATGAGTATCTCCATCTAATAAATTTTGGGTGGTTGGTGCCATAAAAAATGGCAGATGGCCCGATATGTCTAGGAGTATAAACCATATTAGTGTTTTTTCCAATATGGTTAGTTACTGCGCCATTCTTTCCGTAAAGTTCCATATTTCACTGAATCCCAATATTTACTATCCCAATACCTTACTTGGCGAACTTGAGCTTCTTTGGTCATTCCAATTGATTCCGCTAGCTTCATCATCCGAATGTTACCTGACCAAGTTGTCAGACCAATATGGGGTAAGTCGACTAGCTCAAACAGTTCACTGATCCATTTTCTTAAAGCCTCTTTACCAATTCCAGAATGCCATCTGCTTTCGTCATAAATGACAATCCCAACGTCTAACCACTGCATTAAGTCACCATCTTCATAATTTGCACTAACCATACCAACCATGTGGCCATTTAGCCAAATTAATTTTTTAAGTGGGTTATTTACATAATTGTATTTCTCTTGGTGGTTTATAAAATCACTCTGGGTTGGCAATTTATCATGAAAGTATGGACCATTCCATTTTGTCCATTCAGCTTCATCATCACTGAAAGCAAGTTGCCAAAAATCTGTTAAGTCTGATTGTCTAAATGGTTTAAGTTCGATATTGATTTGGATCAGCTCCTTGAGACTAAGATATTGAATCGTGTAAAAGGCTATATAACAGTATCCTATCATTTATGTGGTGGATATTGTTCAAACATAAGGAGAAAAAACTAGCCTTTTAGTCATGATTTGTTGCGGCTATTTTAAGTTGAAGTTTATTTAATAGTTATTCTTATGCAGAGACTGCAGTAAAGGATGGGTATATTGAACCTGTGCTTTTTGTTTACTGATTTATTTAGGAACATCCAGAGTCTATCGAGGAATTGTGGAAGAACAATGATGGGAATAAAGTCTGAACGGTAATTATAAAAGATTAAAATAAAGATGACAGAAGCACCCCTATAACTTGATAGGGGTGCTTCTGTCATTTAGTTTGCGGTTTGCACTTTATTAAACTCTCTTACCACATAAAGCAGTTAATTCGTTGAGCTACCGGTTTTGCTAAGAGGATTAGCTTGCAGATAAACGCAAACCAAGTGCACTATGATTTTTTGAAAGGAGAAATCAGGTGCTTTCTTGGAAATCCGATTAAGATTATGGCTTCGGAGATAACTAACAGTGTTGTGATTATCAGTGCACCAAATGTAAACCCAAACAGGTAATATGGTTCATGCATGTTAAAAGTCGAAGTAAGGTGAACCCTAGTGGGAAGTAGAAAGATATTCAGCAATGCTAAAGCAATTATTATTTCGACAGTTGACCATAAGCTATGATTTTTTTCTTCGTTATTAGGTTGAAGGTTTAATAAAAATAAACACACACTAACGGTTATGCCAATTTCAGAAATTAAGATTGTTATGTGTAAGAAATTGAAAATAAATCCTAAATGAAGGATAACAAGAAAGATGATGTTGGCAATATAGCTAGCTAATCGAACCTTATCGGATTTGTTGCCTTTCTTAATTTGACAATCATAGTCATTAATAATCTGGCTATCTTTAATCAAGTTATCGAGAGGGACATCAAAAATATTACTCAAAGAAACAAGACTTTGAAGGTCTGGAAGGCTGCGGCCAGTTTCCCAACTTGAAACTGTCTTTCTGGACAGATTTATTTTCTCAGCAAGCTGCGTTTGTGTTATGCCCATGGAAGTTCTATAAAATTTAATTTTTTTACCAATCTGCATTTTTATCTCCACGGTTTCAAAATTATAAGTCCAAATAAATTATAAACTAATATATTATTTCAGGAGTGGATAAAATGAACACTAAATACGTACAAATGAACAATTTAATCTTAGGATTACTTGGCCTACCATACATCATATTTTCCATCACTTTAGATACTAGTATCTTCAATAAGATAATAATCATGGTTGCTGGCTTAATTCTAGGAGTTGGTTACCTGTTGTTGGGGATTTTACAGTGGAATGTTGATCCCCAAGATGCATCGGTATTGCACCGAGTGCTTACCAACTCGAGAATTTATGTCTGGATTTGGATAATTTTCTCAATTGGGATGGATAATATAAGTCGTCAAGGAATGCAATGTAAAGCCTTTGTTATGTATTCAACGATTGGGTTGATTGCAATTGCTCTGTTGCAATTTAAGTTCAGAGATAAAGTTGAGGATGTAGTGGAAAATAATTCTAAAGATTTGGATTAGCGAAAATTAAAAAAGTTGATAGGCTTTTTAATTATTTTCGAGACTTTAGATATGTTTTGATTTATCTAAGATTTCTCTTTTAGATTGGTCATATCCAGTAACAAAATCAGCGATTTCATGAAATTTATTTTTAAATAAGGAATTTACCATACTGATTATTTTGACAGGGTAGAGTTTGAACTTGTGGTTTGCTGTGAAGTCTTTGAGTGCAGCTCTTTTCCCCAAATTAAAATCACTAATTGAATTTTTGAAAGTATTCTGATAATTGTGACTATCAGAATATTTTTTATTTACATGGAAATTTCCATTTTCGTAATTTTTCTTGATGTAAGAATGTAACCTAAATATTTTTTTAAGCATGATTGATCTGCCACCTTATTTGAATAAATTTGGATCATTTGTCTTCGTTTAAGGATTGAAGTTATGATTGCTTAATCCAACCTTTTTACTCTTCTCAATCTTCTCGCCACAACCACTGCTAACAATGACTTGATCGTATCCCCAGGGATGAAAGTTAAAAATGTTATTGCGGCCGCTGACAAGCTTAAATGATTTTGAATTGCTAACCAACTTGCTCCAAATACATTCATGACGACCACACCAGCAATCCACACAGCTAGCCATTCACGCCACCAACTGTTAGTGGCATTGGTTAATTTAATTAAACCACCAACCAATGCGGGGGTAAACAGCCAGATTATAAGATATCCAGCGGTTGGGCCAAGAAATACAGCGAACCCGCCATTGCCCCCAGATAAGAACGGCATTCCTAAAACAACTAATAATTCGAATAGCCAGACGGAAATCGTTCCGCGTTTAATTCCAAAAAGTTCACCGGCAAGTAAGATTCCCACGTTTTGCAAAACGATGGGAACGGGAATAAAGCCAAGCGGGATCCCGGGGATCAGCCCAAGGACAATAATTACCGCAGTCATTAATGCGGCTTGCATCATATGTTTAATTGACATAATTGCTCCTTAATAGTTAATGGCATATTGTATGTACCGTTTGATTCTATCCTAATCTGAAATGGAAAACCAGACTTGATTTTTCAAGACTTCATTCATTAACATTTTTTCGAGTAAGGATATACTTAAATGAGAATGTTTTTTTCGGGGGCAAAAAAATGAAGTTGAAGAAATGGTTACCATTGTTGTTGATTGGTTTGTTGGCAGGGTGTGCTGCGAAAAAAAGTGCTCAGCCGAAACCCAAACCAAAACCTAAGGCACCGGTGGTATTAACGACGAAGCAAAAAATTAACCAACAAGTAGCTAAGATGACCTTAGACGAAAAAATTGGGCAGCTGTTTGTAACGGAAGTACCAAACGATTCTGCTCAGGTTAAACAAGATATTCAAAAATACCATCTTGGGGGAATCTTGTTGATGGGGAATAACTTTGTTGGCAATCGGGATTCGTTTAAAAAACGGTTAGTAGGGTATCAGCGAGTCGCAAAGGTACCGTTGATGATTGCGACTGATCAGGAAGGTGGTACGGTTTCTCGGTTGAGCAGTAATTCCAAGATTTCTGGCAGGTCTAGTTACCCGTCTCCCCAAGAGTCGTTTAATAAAGGTGGTATGAAGGCAGTTCTTGCCAGCTATCGTGGCCAAGCTCGCAACTTGAAGTCACTTGGGATCAACTGGAACTTTGCCCCAGTGGCTGATGTTTCTAAACATCCTGATAGTTTTATCTATAACCGAACTCTGGGTAAGGGATACGTTAAGACGGCCAGATACATTAGTAAGGTTGTCCCAGAAATTCAGGCTCAAGGAGTTGCAGCATCTGTCAAACATTTTCCAGGTTATGGGGCAGCAGCTGATACCCACACCGGCTCAGCATCGGTTGATAGGAGCCTGACGGAATTTAAACGGAGTGATTTTATTCCATTTAGGTCTGGAATCAGGAGTGGCGCGGACTCCGTGATGGTTACCCACATTATATTGAAAAAAGTGGATCCAAGAAGACCGGCTTCTCTCTCTAAAAAGGTAATTGATATTTTGCGAAATGACCTCAAATACGATGGGGTAATTGTGTCAGATAGCCTTCAGATGGGGGCGGTCAGTGATTATGCGGCCAAGTATCACGTTTCTCGAGACGTGGCGGCGTTCAAAGCGGGCAATGATGTCCTCCTTTCAAGCGACTATCAAATTGGAATTCCAAAGATTAAACGAGCTGTTGAAAAACATGAGATTTCTGAAACCCAGTTAAACAAGTCAGTTGCTAGGATTTTGATGATGAAGCACAAGGTTGGATTGAGTGTGGTTGATAAGGGTAAGTAGAAGAGTTAAAAAAATAGCACTACGATGTTTTAAACATCGTAGCGCTATTTTGATTATGGCTTATTATAGTTAATTCAGAACCGCATAAGAATTTTATAACTCTCATGTTGGCATGTTTTCTTCAGGTACTCACAAGCCTATAGTCGAAGTAAATGTAAAAAGGTGTGATATATAATGTTTTCTCTAAGTGCAACGCTTTTTGTTATTTCATCGGTATGGATTACCGTACAACTATTTCGACATAAAAAACCAGACACGTTTCTGATTATATTGTTTGGCTTTTCCCTATTCATGCAAATTTTATCGATTGTACTTTTCTTTAATAGCGACTGCTAACAATCCCAAGACCATTATTTTTGATGGGGTAATCAGTAAATTCGATACTAGTCTTTTGGTTAAACACTAAGTACTTTGTCCTTAATATCCGTATTTTGGTTTTGACTATCAACTGTTTTTAAGAACTGTTCAATGTGTGCCATGTAATCCACCACATCGTTATTGGCAGAAGCGTGGCCACCAACTGTGCCACCTAAAATCCAGAGTTGCTTGTTTTCTGAAGCGCTCAGGTTATAGAGTGTTTCAGTTTGGTTGTCTGGAATGAAGGTATCGTCTTTTGTTGAGATGAATAGGGTAGGCAACTTACTGTTTTGCACAGCAGTTAGTCCAGATGCTTCATCAAAACTAGTTCCAGTAAACGTCTTTTGCCAGAAGTTAAGACTGTTTAGTAGTTTGTTAAATGGTAAGAATGGAATATTGCCATTGTTTTTAATCCCAAACTTGCTGGCTAGGTCATCGAACTTTTGGCCAATTCCTGAGTATTGTGAATAAAGTAATGATGGAATGGTTGAGTAACCACAATCAGCGATCACTGCCTTTACGTTACTTGGCATTTCGTTGGTACCAGCGGCTTCGAGGGCAAGATCTGCTCCAAGAGATTGGCCATATAGAATAACTTCGCCATCTTTACCATTTATTTCATTTACTCTGTTAACCCAGTTGACCCAGTCATTTTTGTCTTTGGCACCGAAGTTGATGAAGTTTCCATCTGAAGAACTTTGCCCTTCAGTGTAGACCATCAGTACGTTGTATCCCATATCATAGAATACCTTTGAAATGTACCCCATCCAACTGGGTTCGGTTGTCCAACCTTGACCGTAAATTACGGTTTTGTTTGATCCTTTTTTGGCAACATAAGTTCCCCGGGCTGTCCCGGAACCATCAGCGAATGGAATCGCTAAATCTTGCTTAGGGGCTTCAGTTTCCCACCAAGTTTTAGCGGCAGTGTAAAATTCCTTAGTTGCCGTTGAGTCATACTCACTGCTTAGATACTTCCAAGTTTGGTCAATATCATACCGATCTGGTGACAGCAAGGTTCTGAACTTTGAAGTTAGTTGTGAGCCGAATTTTGAAGCAAATAATGGGTAGAGCACTGAAGCTGCTGCGAAACTAGTCACGTCAGTTATGGCGTTGTAGATCAGGCCACCCTTTGGATGTAGGGCTGGGTCCGTTGAATTATTTACATTGTCAACGGTCAAATCGGTGTATGAATTGCCGTCCTTGTTTTGGTCGGTTTGAGCATTAGGGATTGCCTGAACCCCTGAAGCGGTGGTGTCAGCTTGAGCGCTAACTTCGCCAGTAGTGGTTACTGCTGTGCCTGGCTCGCTGTTATCAGTGGTGCTAGTTTCAGTTGTGGGAGTTGAATCTGCACTAGTAGGTTGATCAGTTGAATCAGAAACTGTGGTGTCGGTTTTAGTGGCAGCGTCAGTTGTAGTGGTTGAGTCTGTTGTAGTTGCAGGTTCAGCAGTTGCACTGGAGTTTTCTGAGTCGGGTTCACTAACAGTTGGGGTTGCTGATTCAGCACTTGAATCTGCTGTTTGTGGACTGTCTGACTCAGTTTGAGTTGCATTATCGGATTCTGATGATTGGTCGGCAGTTGGAACGGTTACTGATTCGTTGGTATTTTGTGTATCAGTTTGTTGTTGATTGTTGGTAACAACCACTGCTTGTTTAGGTTCAGTTTGGTCATCGGCTGAAGCCGGATTTTGGCTAGCCAGCATAAAGCATGTCGATGATGCAACTAAAAGTCCCATCGACATTAAGCGGTTCTTGGTATTCTTGCTCATTATGTAATTCTCCCTCAGATATGTAATAGCACAAGTATACGGGAATGGTGTAACAGGGAAGTTACATAAAGATGAAAAAACGCTAAATTATTGGTAGACAAAAAAAGATTCGGGAATTTTCCCGAATCTTTTTAGAGTAGAAATTAAGTTAATTACATTGACCAGGCGCCCATACCTTGTTGCTTGTAAAGACTTACGGCAGCGTTAACTTGGTCTTGGACTGAACCGCCACTGATGTGCATGTTTTGGAATAAACCGTAGGCACCAGATGAACTGTTACGAACTGTTGGTTGCCAGTTTGATTCACGGTTAATGATGTAGTTCCAAGTTGATGCAGATACACCAGTTCTTGATGCCATTTGGCTCAGAACATAGCTCTTAGTGCTGTTACCACCAGTGTAGCTTGAACCTGAGTTTGAGCTAGTTGATGCAGCTTGTGAGTTAGTGTTTGCTGATTTGTTGTATGATGCATTTTGGTTATATGATGAAGTTTGGTTGTTTGAAGCAGTTTGAGTGCTTGCAGCTGGTTGGCTGTAAGTTTGGGTAGCTGCTTGTTGGTTGTAGCTTTGTGTAGTTTGTTGAGCTGCAGGTTGTGCAGTTGCAACAGTAGTAGTTCCATCAGGGATAACCAAAGTTTGACCAGGTAAGATCAAGTGGTTTTGAATGCTGTTAGCATTTTCGATTGCATCGATTGTTGAACCAAATTGTTGTGAGATGGCCCAAACTGAATCACCAGATTTAACGGTGTAGTTAGTAGATGCGTCTGCACTAGTTGAACCTGCGAGGAACAAACCAAGTGCTGCGGCAGTAGTAGCAAGAATTGTAGTAACTAATTTTTTCAAATGAGTACACTCCTATATATTTAAAATCCTATTTTCGTGTTTCTGTCTTTGGTCGATTTCTATCAATCAACAAAGCATAGTCTACACAATTAGTATTACTGACAAATACCACGCAAGTTAAGAGATGAAGTCAGAAATGGGAGTTATTTTACACGTTGGTAATAAATGTAAATCGATGAAAACGTGGGTGATAGGTCAAAGTACTGTTATATAAGCTATACAAACTGTCATTCAAATATTCAGCATTAAGACATTGTTACGAACGCTATCTTGAGTGAAAAACAAAACCGCATCAGATTGCGATTTACGGGGAGTGCCTATGTAACAGGAGTTTGACACAATCTCTCCAATGACTGGGATCACTACCGTTAAAGTGTGTCTTTTTTATGAAGTGGTATAGGAAATGTGGTTATTTGATGAAGATATTGCAAATGTTTTATGAAAATCATTGTAAGTGATAGCACCTAAGATTACTCTGATTATGGGGAATAGATCTAATTTATGGTTGGATAACCAACTAAATCTTAATTTAGGAGTGTAACAATGACAGATAATATACTGCAGGTTGACGGCCTGAATAAATACTTTGGCAGAAAACACGTGCTAAAAGACGTTTCGTTCACAGTTAAACCTGGCCGGATCGTTGGACTTGTCGGGCCAAACGGTGCAGGTAAATCTACAATTATGAAAGCAATTCTCGGATTGTTTAACTATAATAGTGGGAAAATTTCAATTGATGGGTCACCCGTGTCGCCAACTAGCCACAAGGTTTTGAAAAAAGTTGGTGCTTTGATCGAATATCCAGGAATCTACCCATTCTTAACGGGTGTGCAACATTTAAGGTTGTTTAGCTCTGATGAGATAACGACGAAGCAAATCAATGAGTTAGTCGCTAAGTTGAAAATGGATAAATACATTGATAGGAAAGCTAAGAGTTATTCATTAGGAATGAAGCAGAAGTTGGGGATTGCCTTAGCACTTGTTAATCATCCAGAATTTGTAATTTTGGACGAGCCGATGAACGGGCTTGATCCTCAGGCTAATATGGATCTCCGAAACATTATTTCTGATTTGGCAGCTCAAGGAACCACATTTTTGATTTCTAGTCACATTTTAAGTGAGTTGGAAAAACTGGTTGATGATCTTGTGGTGATTGACCAAGGAGAAATTGTGTACACCGAAAGTATGGCTGCCCTTGAATCTGGCGGCGAGCAAATTATTCGGATCAGTACCTCAGATAATCAGAAAGCCAAGCAAGTATTTGGGGCAGCCGGCTATGTACTGAGCGAAAGCCCAGCTGATGATCAAACTATCGGAGTAATCGAAACTGAGGACGCTTCATTAAACAATGTTTTGAAACTGGTGATTGATAATGAACTGACAATTTTAGATGTTTCCAGAGAGCATCACGATTTAGAATCTTCATTATTAAATCTGTTGAAAAATGACAAGGTTTCAAAGGAGGCGGCCAAATGATTTCACTAGTTAAGGAAGAAATATATAAGTTAGTTAACAAGAAGAGTACGATTGCCATCACTATTTGTTTGTTAGTTGCAATGACGGGAATTGCAATTATCACTAAGGTTCAACCGAAAATATTCGGGGCAAAAATGATGTTTGATGCAACGTATACGGGATTGACCTGGGTAGTATTGGTGTTGATTGCTGCATGTGGCACGATTATCGCCATGGAATTTCAGTACGGAACCATCAAAGAGGTTTTATATCGCCAGTACTATCGTGGACAAGTCATTGTTAGTAAGTGGATTACGATGCTGTTGTACTCGCTTTATCTATTTATCTTGACGTTTGTATATTCAATAATTTTAAAATTTGTGCTCTTTAATGACAAGATTGATCTTTCAAAACATTATGGAGCAGATCATTCATTATTAGTGACCACGATTATTAGCTATGCAGGACAATTTGTGAGTGTTTGGCTGATACTGAGTTTGGTGCTTTTATTGGCAAACTTATTCAAGAGCAATGCGGCTGCCATTTCAATCGGAATTATTGGTTACTTTGCTCTCAGCATGGTTTCTCAGTTGATGACTTTAGCCATTCACAAGTGGAACTGGCTTAAGTGGAATCCACTTAACATGATGAATTTGGGTAACCAAGTTGTGGAAGGTTCATATAAACATTTGACCTATCTGTCAACGACCCAGCTAACCTGGGGATGTTTAGCCTATACGGCAATCTTCCTGTTTATTAGTTATGTAGTGTTTAAAAAACGTAGTGTTTAACAATAATTAAGCACAAAAAAAGGACCGGGATAAAATCCCGATCCTTTTTAAAATGTAATGAGTTAAATTACATTGACGAAGCGCCCATACCTTGTGAGTGGTAAAGACTTACGGCAGCATTAACTTGGCCTTGAACTATCACTAAGCTGCAGTTTCATTAAGCCAATTTGCTATGACTTCTTTGGGACATTGTAATAGTGTTGCCTAAAAATCAAAATGGCATAAGAGGCAATAATGATAAAAATTATCCAGATAACTAGTGTTTCGACTCCATGAATATAGTTAAACTGAATGTTTCTTGTTTGATGAGCAAGTTGCCCAGAAACCACATTAACGCCATTGAAATAACTGGTAGGTAAAAATTGACCAGACTTTGCCAGAATTTTAAGGTAAGGAGTGACTAGGTTAGAACCGATTAAAGTGATAATACTTATGAGAATAGCTGGTAAAAGTTGTTTAGTTACTACGGAAATTAGATAAACGAATGTCACTACAAAACAGGTGCTTAAAATTCGAAGAACCAAAATTGGAACAATTAACGAGCCTTGTGAAACGTAAATATTAAATGGCATTTTAGGTGAATAATAGGCGATGGGATATTTCCAACTTCCAACACCGGCGAAAGATGATGAAAGCACAAAGCTAAGCCCAATTGTTCCAATAATTAGTAATAGTGAGATGGCATACCCAATACTCAAGTTTTGAAATAAACTACTGGTATTAGAAATAGGAATTAAACGCTCTTTATCAACACCGTTACCATATCGTTTTGTATACAATAATCCAAAGTTAAAAATAAGTAGCAGGGGGATTAATATGGAAGAGATAATGTGATCAATAAAAATAGAAAATGTGATTCCTTTGGTTGGGCTAGTTCTGGATTGCTCAGGAAGATTGTGTTTCAGCAAATATTGGCAGCGATAAACTTCACTCATCAAAAAGTTAACAACTGATCGATCAATTACTTTTCCATTACTCTCTGCTTTAAGCTGCCAATTATTATATTTAATTTGAGCATGGTAAGCACGCCGCCACTTTTGGGCAACAGCCAATTTATGTATCTGGTAATTCATCTGACGATCATCCTTAGTTAGTGCAATGTTCTCTTGGCTATCTTTGGACTTGTCTGGGGCACTTCGTTTGATTTGTTGAGTATCAAACTGCATCTGATTTTTGGCATTATTAGCCAGAGTTTGATCGTTTTGATTTCGTAGATTAAGTGCTAGACATGCGGTTATCAGAATTACAATTGAAATTACAAATAATTTTGATTTAATTACCTTTTTAAATAAAAATAGGGAGTAATACACTCAATCAACTTCTTTCATAACTTGATTTTTTAATTCGAGAACATGATCTGCAATGGGATTCATGTCAGTACGATAATGCGAAGAAATGATGATACATTTATTCTCTTCTCTGGTAGAGATTCTTAATTTCTCGTAGAGAAGTGATCTACTATCTTCGTCAAGCCCATTGGTAATTTCGTCCATAATTAAATAATCGGCATTACTAATAAAGTACATCGCAATTAATAAGCGTTGCTTCATACCTAGAGAATACTTTTTGATTGGTACTTTAACGTATTCTTCCATTCCCCAAAACTTAACCACTTCCTTTATTTCGCGGGTTGAATGCCATTGTCGTTTAACAAACTTCAGATAATCAAGCGCTGACAGATTTCCATCAAACCAATCTGATGATTCATAGAAAAATATGTGGTGCTTACTATGTTCAAATGATTTTTGATTAAAGCTAATTTCTCCTTGTTCACGTTTTATAAGGTTAGTTAGGGTTCTAAAAAAAGTCGTTTTTCCCGTCCCGTTTGTAGCAATAATTAAATATAGTTGTCCTTGAGCGAATTGGTAGTTAAATTTACTCAATATTGGGTGGCGTAACTGAATTGATAGGTTTTTAATATGTAAAATATTGAACTCCTCCTTAAGCTGACAAACTAAGTGCAAAGAAAGAAAAAATATTTATAATTCATTGCACAGTAACAGTTATTTTTGAAAAAAATAGCCTGCTATAAACAATTATGTTTTAAGTATACTAGCCAAATTTTTAGTTGAAACCCCTAATCAGAAAATTAGAATTATTGATTACTTTGACCTCAGCATTGTTTTTCATTTAATAATTTTAGCAACCCATAGAAAGCGTTTAACAATAATTAAGCACAAAAAAAGACCGGGATAAAATCCCGATCCTTTTTAAAATGTAATGAGTTAGATTACATTGACCAAGCGCCCATACCTTGTGAGTGGTATAGACTTACGGCAGCGTTAACTTGGTCTTGAACTGAACCGCCACTGATGTGCATGTTTTGGAATAAACCATAGGCACCAGATGAACTGTTACGAACTGATGGTTGCCAGTTTGATTCACGTTGGATGATGTAGTTCCAAGTTGATGCAGGTACACCGGTTCTTGAAGCCATTTGGCTAAGCACGTAGCTCTTTGTGCTTCCGCCATTGTAGTTGGCAGCTGAGCTAGTAGTTTGAGTTTGTGTGCTTGCAGCTGGTTGGCTGTAAGTTTGAGTACTTTGTTGAGTAGTTGCTGCAGGTTGTTGAGTTGCAGTAGCTGTAGTAGTTTGTTGTGCAGGTGCAGCAGTAGTAGTTGCAGCACTGTTAGCGTCAGGAATAACTAACTTTTCACCTGGAAGGATAAGGTGAGCTTGAATATTGTTAGCATTTTCGATTGCGTCGATTGTAGTGTCAAACTTCTGTGAGATAGCCCAAACAGAGTCGCCTGACTTAACAGTGTAGTTTGTTGATGCGTCAGCGTTAGCTGAACCAGCAAAGAACAAACCTAAAGCAGCAGCAGTTGTTGCAAGTAATGTAGTAACTAATTTCTTCAAAAGAATACACTCCTATAAAATAAATTCTAGAAAATTCTGTCTCGTTTCGATGTGTCGATCTCTCAATCAACAAATGCGATACTACTCCGTAGTTATTACCAAAAAATATCTAGGATGTTAAGAGATAAAGTCATAAATCGGATTTTCTTTACAGCCCTGAAATATTTGTAATATAAATGAAGTAATAATGATTTGTAATAATCGGTGGGAAAGCCGTGTGGTTTTTGACGAAATTTATCATCATTTTGCACAATCTTTGTCGAAATTATGTTACATAGTTTACCAAAAAAGTCGTCTTGTCATATCGAAATTTTAGCTAAAGTGGGGAAAATATTGTTAAATACCAACTAATTTGCCCTAAAACAACTGTCATTTTTGCAAAAGTGGGGATTTGATGAGAAAAGCAAGTTATTAATGTGAATCTGTATGTGAATTTGTGGGGCTACTAAGCCACTGCAGTATCAGTCTGGGGGAATAACTGAATAGTAAAGGGAGCGATACAGAAAGCATCGATTTACTCTCGATGTGGACAGTGTGTTGCAAGTATCTGGTTAAAATAAAAGCGCCATGATAATTTCAATAAAGAAATTATCATAACGTTTTTTGGACGCCAAGTTATGGCCAGATTCAGATACTAATTATTTAATTGCCGGCTCTTCTTTGGTGAAAAGGTTTCTAGGAAAAAGACGGCCATTCCAGTTACCATCACAATGATTAAACCAGAAGTTGCTGAGTTCCAAAGGTTTGCGTGGTAGAACAGGAGGCTTTTGGCACCATCAAAGAGAAATCTCATTGGGAGCCAAGGAAGAATGTAGTGTTGATAGAAACTTGGAAGTAATTGTGGTGCAAGTGACATTAATGGGATTGAGAAGAACAATAATAGTACAAACAGGATAATTGCTGGAAAACCAAGCCAGGCGATGAATCCCGAGAACAACATTATGAATGCAAATGATGCGATTGCCATGAAGCTCCCAATGACCATTGGGTTTGAGAAGTTGTACCCGAGGATCCAAGTTACGTACCCAGTGGTTAAAAATCCAATTGCAGATGCAACTACCGCAGCGATTACCATGAAGCCAGTTTTGTGAGTCACGATGTGTAATCTTGAACGCCACTTATTCTTGTCTTTAAATGCGAAATATAATAGTAGACTTGAAACTAAACTAGTTAGCCAAATTGGTTGGAAAAAGACTGAGTTGGCTGAAGCTAACTTTGAATACTTGTGAGTTACCGTAACTTTGGTAGTGATTGGGTTAGCAAGTTTATTAACCGTTGCTGCTGGCAGGCTAGCGTGAGCTTTTTCAAGATTACCAACAATTTGTCCCCGCAGGCCAGCACCAATTTTATTTACCATGGTGGTCATAATTGTTTGAACTGAAGTTGCAAGGGTGCTGTTTTTTTGCTGATTAATTAAAATATCAATATTTGCTGCTGTAGATTTGGGATTTTTAATCAGTGTTGCCATTTTTTGACTGAAATCCTTGGGAATGACTAAGGCACCATAATAATGTTGCTTGTCCATTGATTTTTTAACGGCAGATTCACTACTAACTTCATGCCAGTTAAGAACTCGATCAGACTTCTTAGTTTTATTTGTGGTGCTTTCAATTTGGTTAACGACTTTTGAGCCCATTGCCCCAGCATCTTCATTTACAATGGCGACTGGAACGTCCCGGGGTTTTGATTTAGCGTAAGGAATTTGAACTGAAACCATGACTAAAGTCAGGATGATGCTGGCTACGATAGTAAAGCCAAGATATTTATTTTTGAACATTTTTACTCCTCCTGAATATTGAACAGTGTGTTGTTTTTGTTTCCATAAGAGAATATACTCTGCTTTAAATGGAAAAGCGATAATCAAAATTAATCAATGTGTTGCATTTTCGAAAAGGAGTCAGAATGGCATACGATAACAAGATTAAACAAACAAATAAAATCATTGTGGATAGTTTCTTAGAGCTTTTGAGCACTAAAACTTTTGAAGAAATCTCAGTTAGCGATATTTCAAAACTAGCGGGAATCAACCGCGGAACGTTTTATCGGCATTACATCGACAAATATGATTTGCTTGAAAAAGTGGAGGAAGAATTCTTCGAAGTGATGGGAAAGATTCCCAGAGGAATGATGGATCCTAAAATTCCTACCGAAGTTATCAAAGGTAACTTAAAGGATTATTTGCGCTCGTTATTCGTGATTGTTAGAGAAAATTCGCGGCTATTGGAAAAGTTATTAAGCGATAATGGTGACCAACGGTTTAAGTCGAGGTTGAAAGAACAGCTTTCATACAGAATTAAAAACAGTTTGGTGTTGGAGGAGAAACAACGACCGCTTGATTTAGATTTGGCAATTGAGTTCATTAGTTCGGCTGATGTGGCGGTGTTTGAATATATCGTTGATCATCCTGAAAAGACACAGGAAGATATTTTTGACACTTTTTTCTACTTATTAATTAACGGACCAATGAACACGCTGATTAATGTCGGTAAGTAACTTTTAACGTTGAAAAAGAGGCAAACAGATTGTTTGCTTCTTTTTGTTTACCCTTGTAAACTTAAAGTGGAAATAAGTAAAAAGGGGATGATATTAATGATTGATGCGAAGGACGTTTCAATTTCAGACTCAGAGTGGGAAGTAATGAGAGCAATCTGGACCTTAAAGTCGGTGACTAGTCGCCAGCTGATCAATATTATGAATGAAACGCAAGGTTGGTCTGACTCAACCACCAAAACCTTGCTGACAAGGTTAGTTAAAAAAGCAGCTGTCAGGCAGGTAGGGGACAATCGACCATTCAATTATGAACCGGTCGTTGCAGAGAAGGAATCAGTTGCAAGAGCTGCCGTGGATTTATTTGATCATATGTGTGCGATGCAAGCTGGTTCGGCAATTGAAGCAGTAATTAATAGTAGGGAAATCTCAAAAAATGATATTCAAAGACTCCAAAGTTTGCTGGCTGAAAAGTTGAAAACTGCTCCTGAAATGGTGGCATGTAACTGCTTGCCGTCAAATGATAGCAGTTGTTGTGAGGTGAACGAAAATGAAAAATGATATGCATGAAATGGATCATTCAAAGCACGAACCCATGGGCCACGATATGAAGAATATGAATCATGACCATATGGATATGGGTGACAGTGACATGATGATGCATGGTGGGCACATGATGCACATGGGTAATTTGAAACAGAAATTCTGGGTGTCGGTAGTTTTGGCATTACCGGTACTATTCTTGGCACCAATCATGGGATTAGACCGGCCAATTCTTAACTTTGGTCACTCAATGATCACTGGAATCATTATCTTAGTCTTTGACACTGCACTTTATTTTTACGGTGGGGCACCCTTTTTAAAGGGAGCTAAAAGCGAGTTACAAAGCAAAGAACCAGCGATGATGACGTTAATTACTTTGGGAATTTCAGTATCTTTCTTCTATAGTATTTACGCATTTATTGCGAATAATTTTTTGCGTGGCGATCACGTAATGGATTTTTCATTTGAACTTGCCACATTGATATTGATCATGCTGTTAGGCCACTGGATTGAAATGAATGCGGTGATGGGAGCCGGTAATGCGCTCGAGAAGATGGCTGCATTGCTACCGAAAACTGCTCATCTTGTGACTGATAGTGGGGAAACTCAAGACGTTAAGGTTAGCGAATTACAAGTAGACCAGATGGTGCAAGTTCGGGCTGGCGAGAGTATCCCGGCTGATGGTGAATTGACAGTGGGTGAGACCACGGTTAACGAATCGTTGGTTACTGGGGAATCTGCGGCAGTTACCAAAAAAGTGGGCGACCAGGTAATTGGTGGCGCTACTAACAACAACGGAACGATTACAGTTAAAGTTACTGGAACTGGTGACTCTGGATACTTGTCACAGGTTATGCAGATGGTTCAAAGTGCTCAGCAGTCAAAATCAAGTGCAGAGGACAAAGCAGATAAGGTTGCTGGTTACTTATTTTACGCAGCAACAATTGTCGGTCTAATTGCCTTCTTTGCATGGCTGCCACAAGGACTACCGATGGCGCTGAATCGCTTGGTAACTGTATTGGTGATTGCATGTCCGCATGCTTTAGGAGTTGCCATCCCACTAGTGATTGCTCGGTCAACTTCAATTGGGGCCCAGAACGGGCTGTTGATTAGAAACCGTCAGGCAATTGAAGCTAGCCAAAAAATCACCCACGTTTTGCTGGATAAAACTGGCACGTTGACCGAAGGTAAGTTTACTGTGAATGCACTGGTTGCCGCCGATGGGGTTACGGATGATGAATTGTTGGCAAACTTAGCCGCACTGGAAAGCAACTCAACTCATCCCCTTGCGCAAGCAATCGTCGATTATGCTAATAGTAAGCAAGTTCAATTTTCGCCAGCAGAAAATTCTGAAAATCTCCCTGGTGTGGGAATTTCTGGTGAAATTGCAGGAACCAAGTATACGATTGTTAATGCTAAATATCTGGATAAACAAGAAATTGGCTATGATCACTCACTTGCTAATGAGTGGGCAGAAAAGGGTAACTCCGTGAGTTTCTTAATCAATGATGACCATGTTTTAGGATTAGTTGCTGAAGGTGACACAATCAAACCTGGAGCTAAAGATTTAATTGTGGGGTTACAAAACCGAGGAATTACCCCAGTAATGCTCACAGGAGACAATCCGCAAGCGGCGAGCCACGTTGCCGAACTTCTGGGAATTACGGAATTTCACGGAGGACTTTTACCTGAGGAAAAGCAGACTAAGGTTGCTGAATATAAAAGCCAAGGCCATCACGTAATCATGGTTGGTGATGGTGTCAATGACGCCCCTAGTTTGGCAGCGGCGGACATTGGGGTCGCAATTGGTGCTGGGACAGATGTTGCCATTGATTCTGCTGACGTGGTTTTGGTCAAATCAGAGCCTAGCGATATTTTGCACTTTTTGGATTTAGCAAAACTAACCAATCGCAAGATGGTTCAGAACCTTTGGTGGGGAGCTGGATATAACATCGTTGCCATTCCGCTAGCTGCCGGGATTTTGGCATTTGCTGGAATCATTTTGGACCCAGCAGTTGGGGCAATCTTAATGGCACTATCAACTGTTGTAGTTGCGATTAATGCAATGGGATTGACGGCGAAGAAAGTAAAGGGATAATTGAATACAAAAAACAGCAATAACATTTTTCGTGTTATTGCTGTTTTTTATATAAAATTAATGATACTCAAAATTAGCAGTGTCTTTCTTTGCAGCCAAGTTAACGTAAGCTTTGGCAATTTCATTAGGATCCATGTGGCCAGCTTTACCTTTGCGGATGTAGGTATTGATGGTGACCATCCCAGCGAAGACTCCTGATTTGCTTAGTTGCTTGTTGAGGGCAACCACGTAGTTTTTGAGTCCAACCTTACCAATTGATTGTTCAACGTCACTGGGACCGGGCTTGGTAGCAACGATTGAACCTGTGTAGAGGAATACCCCGTCTCCCGTTTGCTTAACGACAGGCAATGCTTTGTTAGTTACCGTTACCGCACCGAGTAGATTGCTGGTAAGGCTATCGATTAACGAGTCTCCGGTTAGGTCTGTAGGTTGGTTCTTGGTTCTCATTGTTGCATTGTAAATTACTACTTGAAGATTCCCGTGACTAGAAATATCCGTAATGGCCTTAGCCACACTATCGGAATTAGATAGATCTGCTTGTAACGAAAATGCTGAAATGTGATTTTGTTTTAAAGCGGCCACTAATTCATCTAGTGGGGCTAGATTTTTCCCTAGTAACGCTATCTGGAAGCCATGGTCACCAAATTGATTGGCAAGAGCCTCTCCCAATCCCGCATGTCCGGGACCTACTATTAGTGCAATCTTTGTAGCCATATTTAATCCTCCCCTAAACAAAAACAACTTCATTTTTATGCAGACATGTTAACACAAAATTAAAAAATGGGTTACTTAAAGCCCTTACATAAAAACATCGCTCGTAAATTATGCAATTAAGTTATTTTCTGGTAGTATTATGTAGTTGGTTAAAAAATATCAATCAATACTTTATAAGCGGGTTTAATCCCAGAGAGGTTTTAAATGGATACAAATAGTCACCCTGGAGGTAATCCTTCAGGAATTGGTTTTATGTCGTTAACTGCAATGGTAGTTACATCATCAATTGGTGCAGGGGTATTCGCCCTGACTACTGATTTGGCTAAAGCTGCTTCACCGGGACCTGCGCTAATTGCGTGGTTGATCGTCGGTGTTGGAATTATGGCCTTGGCATTGAGTATGATGAATCTGGTTGCTAAGCGCCCCGACATTGAAGGGGTGTTTGCGTATGCCGAGGAAGGCTTCGGCGAGTACGCTGGTTTTATTAGTGGCTGGGGGTACTGGTTGTCATCATGGATGGGAAACGTTGCGTTTGCCACGGTTATGATGAGTGCAATTGGGTACTTCATTCCGGTATTTAAATCGGGATCGAACGTGCCGTCCATCTTAGTTGCCAGTTGTGTTTCGTGGATTTTGACTTACATCGTTAATCGTGGGGTTGAAAGTGCTGCGTTGCTAAATGCGGTAATCACGATTTGCAAATTGATCCCATTATTTACCTTTATTGTATTTGCAATTATTATGTTTAAGGGGCACATCTTTACTGCATCATTCTGGAATAATTTGAGTGGTAACTTTAACGGTGGATCCGGAATTGGTACTCAAATCAAGAACTGTTTGATGGTTTTGATGTGGGTGTTTGTCGGAATCGAAGGGGCGACAATGATGTCGTCTCGGGCTAAGAAGAAGAGTGACGTTGGTAAGGCAACTGTCCTAGGGCTTTGTTGCTTGCTAGTCATTTATATTCTGGCATCAATTCTGCCCTATGGCTACATGACGCGTGCGGAGTTAACTAACATCAACCAACCTGCCATGGTTTACATTTTTAAGGATATGGTAGGAACTTGGGGTGGTGCAATGATTAGTGCTGGCCTGTTTGTTTCGACCTTGGGTTCATGGCTTTCCTGGACAATGTTACCAGCTGAAACGGTTATGTTGATGGCTGAACGCGACTTGTTGCCAAAGGCATTTGGAAAGACTAACAAGCATGGTGCCCCAACATTCTCACTAATCATTAGTGGCTTGTTGATTCAGGTATTCCTATGTACGTTGATTTTTACCGATCAAGCTTATAACTTTGCTTATTCGTTATGTACCGCAGCCATTGTTATTAGTTACATCTTCGTTGCTGCCTACCAAGTTAAGTATTCGATTCAAAACATCCACGACAAGGGAAATTGGTTGCAATTGATCATCGGCCTAGTTGCCTTGATTTTTGAAACGGTTGCGATTTATCTTGCGGGGCTTGAGTACTTACTACTCTGTTGTATTGCCTACATTCCGGGCTTCTTCTTGTTCATGAAGGGAAGGAACAACAAGCACAACCGAAATTGGTTATCTAAGCGTGAATTAATTACCACACTGGTAATTCTAGCTGCCGCAATCGGTGGATTTATCTTAATCTTTACTGGAAATGTTTCATTTTAAAATATGGTCATCTCTTCAGAATTCTGGAGGGATGGCCTTTTTGTTTAAGCTAACATTAAGTTAATAATGACATACTTATCTTCGAAAGAGAGGTAAGTCTATGAAGACGAAAACTATTAATAAATTTTTGATTACAGCTATTATTGCTTTAGGAGTTATTTTCATGGTTGAAATTAAGCATGTAAGTGCTAGTTCAACAACAGATAAAACATCTGCAACAGCATTAAACAAATTGAAGATCAATAATAAGAAGTGGAAATACAATTCAAAGACCAACGTGTACTACCAAACAGGAATTAGTTATGGTACTAAAACGGTCAGCAAGAAGTACGAAAGTATGGGTATTTATGTTCCCGGTAAGTACGTTACTGCGAAGAAAAATGCCTCTGAAAAAACCTACACAGTGAAGTTTAATACCAAAAAGAAGGTTAAGGGATATACTTCCAAAACTGCCCCAATTGTGATGCCGGTCAATACTCCTGGCTATGCAGCTCAAAAAGCTCCAACAGGATATAAGTCTGAAGCAACTACCTTTACAAAAGCTGGATTTATTTATGTTCTTGCAGGAGCTAGAGGTAGAGGTAACACCTATACTAAGAGCGGTAAGTTAGCGTATAGTAGTGGCTCTCCTTGGGGCGTTACTGATTTGAAAGCGGCCGTTCGTGACCTACGATTAAACAAGAGTCGTTTACCAGGTAATACTGGTCGTATTTTTACATTCGGTCACAGTGGCGGTGGTGCCCAAAGCTCTTTAATGGGATCAACGGGCGATAGTTCTTTATATACTCCGTACTTGAAGAAGATTGGTGCTGCAATTACCACCAAGAGTGGTAAGAAGATTAGCGATGCAATTGATGGTGCAATGGCATGGTGTCCAATTACCAGTTTAGATGAAGCAGATGAAGCTTATGAGTGGAATATGGGGCAGTTCTCAAGTACAGGTACCAGAAAGAGTGGAACTTGGACTAAGGAATTATCCAATGACATGGCAAAGCAATACGCCAGCTATCTAAATAAATTAGGTTTAAAGACTACAAAGGGAACAACGCTTAAACTTAACGATAGCGGTAGTGGAATCTATATGTCAGGTTCTTATTATAGCTACCTAAAAGCGGAAGTTACTCAATCGTTAAATAACTTCTTGAAGGATACAAAATTCCCTTACAAGCAAACCACAATGTCGGGACCTAGTGGTGCGGCGGCTCAAAAGGGTGGTAAACCAGGTAAAAAGCCGTCAGGAAAAAAGAGTGGTAAAATGCCAGCCGCAATGGGTAACCAAAAGTCCAAGACATACAAGACAGTTAAGTCTTATATTAAGTCTTTAAATAAGAATGGAACTTGGGTTAAGTACAACGCAAAAACGAATACTGCAACCATTACTAGTTTGTCAGCGTTTGTTAAGCATCTAAAGACTGCATCAAAGGATGTTACTGCATTTGATGGTTTGACTAGAAATCAAACTGAAAACCAGGTGTTTGCTAATAAAAAAAGTAAGGGTACTCATTTTGACACTAATTTGGATAAATTACTGGTAACCAATGCTGATAAGTACTCCAAGTACAGTGGCTATAAGGATTACACCAGTCAATTTGCTGCAGATTTTAAGTTAAAGGATAGCGTTGGTAACACAAATGAAACTCGTTCAAATATGTATAATCCAATGTACTACTTATCAAGCTACTACTCAGATTACAAGAAGTCTAAAGTAGCAAAGCACTGGAGAATTAGAACAGGCATTAATCAAGGTGACACCGCATTAACTACTGAAACCAATTTGAAGCTGGCCTTGAAAAACTATGCCGGAGTTAAGGATGTCGACTTTGCTACCGTTTGGGGGCAGGGACACACTGAAGCTGAACGTAAGGGAACGGCAAATGGCAACTTTATCAAATGGGTAAATAAGAGCGTTAAGTCAGAATAGTTAATGTATGACACAATAAAACAGATGCCAGAATTATCTAGATGATAGTTCTGGCACCTGTTTTTTATTTTTTAAAATTTTATTCTTCCACCGATTCATTCAACTTTTCTGCTTGATAGAAGTCAGCAAATACATGGTGACTCTTCACACCCCAGTAATAAAAGACTAAGGCAGCAATGATGATTACCAAGAAATCGTATGGATAGTGAATCCAGTTCATTCCGTTAAACTCACGACTTCCACCATAAGATGCTAAGGATAGAAAGGCGAGGTAGGTGATCATCCAAAGTGACGACCAGAAGGCTTTTCTGGTGTTAACAAATCCGGCTTTGTATTCGTAGAAGTAGTAGAGTGGCAACCCGATTACGATTACCAAGATAACTTCAACTGTGGTTGGCCACATTGCCCAGTAAATAGCTAAGGAAGCTAGTACGAATGACAATGGCGCCATGAACCCTAAGTGCTTCAAACGAATTGGCCGTTTGAAATTAGGAGCCATCTTTCTAAATGAAACTGCAGTGACCGGACCTGTCAGATAGGCGATTAACGTTGACGTACAGATAACTGTTGCCAATGTTGCCCATGATCTAAATACAGATACCATCAGCATACTAAGCAGGGCGTTTACCACGAGGGCAACCCGAGGAATCCCATACTTTTGGTTGATTTTTCCAATAAAGCTGGGGATGTGTTGGTTTGACTCCATGGCATAAAGGGCCCGTGCAGTTGAGGCCGCAAAGGAAACGCCGGTACCAAAAGGAGAAACAAACGCATCCATATACAATAGAACAGAGAGCCAGTGAATCCCTAACAAAATTGCTAAATCAGCAAATGGGGAATTAAAGCTAATTCCGTTCCAGCCATAATGGTGAAGGAAACTAGTATCCATTGAAGTGATGAACACACTTTGAAGCACGATGTAGATCGCCCCACTAATTAGCAGGGAAATCATAATTCCGCGCATGATGTTTCGTTTAGAATCCTTGATTTCACTTCCCATGTTAATAACTGTTTGGAAAGCGTTAAAGGAGAAGATGATTCCGGCTGTGGCAGTTGCTGAGAAAATTGGGGCAGAGCCGTAAGGCATAAACTCATGAAGTGAGTGACCATAATTTTCAGGATGAAATCCAGAAACTGTCAGCATGATAATTGTCAGAATTGGAATCCCGATTTTAAATATCGAGATAAAACTGGTGAACTTGGTCAATAAAGTAACTGACCAGTAGTTTAACAGTGTAAAGACGATGATGAATACGAATACCATCAATAGATCAGGGGTCGTGATGGTTCCGTTTTTTAAGAATCCGTGGGTCCATTTAGCAAATGACCATGGCCATGAGCTCATGTACTGAACCGCGGCTACGGCTTCAATTGGGATCAATGTAATTAGTGAGATCCAGTTAGCCCATGAAGCGATGAAACCAAGCATCGGGCCATGAGAGTACTGTGCGTACTTACTCATTCCACCAGCTTCGGGAAACATTGCTCCAAGTTCAATATAATTGTACGCGATCGTCGCAATCACGAGACCACCTACGACCCAAGAAATAATGGCTGCGGGACCGGCTACCTTTGAAGCCTCCCAGGAACCAAATAACCACCCTGAGCCAATCAGTGATCCTAAGGTTAACATTACAAGTTGAAATAAACCGATTTTCGTTGTGTTTGACGAATCCATACATACCTCCTAAAACAAAGTATGTTCCAGTGTAACAAATCTAGAAATGATGTCAAAAAAACACTGACATATCTAGGTTTTCAATGAGCTTTCAATAGTTGTAACCATGCCCATTAGAAGCAATTTCGATTTTTTTGAAAAAATTGTTCAATTAACTTATTCTTCGATAATAATTGCATTGATTCCGTTACCGGCAAGGATTCTGCTGGCGTTGTAAGGACCAAGCCCCTTCCTAAACGTGATATAAACCTTTTTCTTGGTTGGAACCTCATTGATCCGATTACGTAATTCAGATAGCGGGATGTGGATGGTTGGGGTGATTGTCCCAGTCATCTTTTTGTCATCCTCACGAATATCTAAGAAAACTGCGTGGTCATAGTCTTCAACGGGGATGTCAGTGAGTTTGATGCTATTGAACTTATTAGTAAGTTGGTTGATTGCCACGTAACCAGCAATATTCAATATATCTCTAGTTGATGAATATGGTGGTGAGTATGGGATTTCTAGAGCTGGAAGGTCGAATACGGATAGGTTACCCGTAATGGCAACTGAAAGTTGAGAAATCCGTTTA
The DNA here is from genome assembly GCF_000785105.2 of Lentilactobacillus curieae. Classification (NCBI taxonomy): domain Bacteria; kingdom Bacillati; phylum Bacillota; class Bacilli; order Lactobacillales; family Lactobacillaceae; genus Lentilactobacillus; species Lentilactobacillus curieae. The sequence goes on from NZ_CP018906.1 coordinate 1,239,304, forward strand.
TCAATTCCATTTCTCCCAACTGCTTGGCCACCAAGAATCTTTCCAGTGCCATCTTCAAAAATTAGTTTGAAGTTAACCCGGTCGGCGTCAGGATAGAAATATGCATGGTCGTAAGGGGTGATGAATACGGTTTTGTAGTTAGTCACACCCTTTTGAATCAATGCTTGTTCTGTGTAGCCAACAAAGCTGGCAGTTAAATCGAATATTTTTGTGGCCCCTGCACCAATAAATCCATGGTATCTGAATGGCTCCCCGTTCAAAATGTCCGCAAGTAGGTGTCCCTGACGGTTAGCAGCACTGGACAGCAAACTAGCGATTGGTTGGTGGTCAATTAAGCTGGTAGTTTCGATTACATCTCCGATTGCATAAATATCTTCAACGTTAGTTGCTAAGCGATCATCGACTGGAATATGACCATCTGGAGTTGTGCTGATTCCAGCAGCCTTAGCAATTTCTGAGTTTGGTTTGACTCCAGTGCCTAAAAATACCATATCAGTAGTGTGGGCAGTTCCGTCAGCGTAGTTAACTGTGTGACCGCCGTCCGCAATGCTTGCTACAGTCTGGTTTAAGTAGAGATGAATGCCTTTTTGTTCAAGATGTTCCTTAATGATATCTGTGATTTCGCTATCAAATGGGGCGGCAACCTGGCCACTTTGCTCCACAATTGAAACATCGAGTCCGAGTTCCTTGAATGCCTCAGCGAGCTCGATTCCAATTGTTCCGGCACCAACAACGATTACTGATTGAGGGTGGTTTTGGTCAATGAAGTCTTTAATCTTATCTGCTTGGCTGATACTTCTGAGAATAAATGCGTTTGGTGCGTCTTTAATTCCAGGAATATTAGGGAAGGTTGGACTAGCTCCGGTAGCTAAAACGAGGCGGTCATAGCTTTCGGTGTACTGTTCGCCGTCCGCAAGGTTGGTGATTGTCAGCGTTTTGTCAGCTGGATTGATTTGATTGACTTCGTTATGAAGCCGGACATCAATGTTGTTCTTTTGTTTTAAAATCTCCGGTGTCCGTTCAACTAAGTCGTCCCGGTTTTTGATAACTCCACTGAGGTAGTAGGGGATTGCACAACTGGCAACTGAAATTGCCGATCCCTTTTCTAAAATGATAATTTCAGCATTTTCATCGATTCGAGAAAGTCTAGTTGCAAATGATGGACCACCGGCGATGCCGCCAATTACGATATATTTCATGGAAAATCCCCCTTAAATGGATGCGGTTTCGATACCTAAATTTTAACTGTCTGAAGGGGTGAGGGCAATTAAAGCGTACTGACAAAAAAGGCCGCGGACCATTAGTTATTCACTAACGATTCGCGACCAGTAAAATTATATTATTCAGCTGTAAGTGGCTTATTGTCAGGTGTAGTTCTAACAACCATTACATCATTTCTTGAGTTACGGTTAACGAATGATGATACAGAACCTTCCAATACTCGTTGCAAACGGCTCATACCAGTTGCACCGATTACTGTTAAGTCAATATCATGATCTTTTGGAAATTCAAAGGCAATAACCGTCTTTGGGTTACCAAAACGAATATGAATTTCGATATCATCGAATTCTGCTTCCGTTTTGATTCTGTCGACCAGTTTGTTGAGGTAGTCAGTGGTGTCTTCAACTAAGTTGTTGATGACGTCGCCATCTACCATTCCGCCATAATTGTAACCGTATTGAGTTGTGCTAAGTACATGAAGCACGTCAAGGTGGGCACCGTTGACTTTAGCAATCATTGCTCCCTTTGCAAGTGCATCTTCTGATTGTTTAGATCCGTCCACTGGTACTAGTACTTTTTTATAACTAGTTTCCATGATTCTTCCCTCCAATAAGCTCATCTATTATCAAGTTAATTATATCACTAATGAAAGTGTGGCATAACTAATTTCTAGATGGAATGGCAATCATTGATGTTTCAATTACATGGCCTGCCATTTTCTTCTGTAATTCATTTAACCAAAAGCCATCGCTTAAGTCCAGAGTGGAATCTAGCGCATAGACATTAAGTTGATAATCATGAACTGCATCAGGAGGTTGGGGACCGTTATATCTCCAAGCTGAATCAGGGTTTTGGTTGCCAACTATGGCACCGGCAGTGCTATTTCGTCCCTGCACCATTGGAACCTTTAAAGTTCGACTATTATCTTCAGGAATCTCAGTTACTTTCCCGTCAATGTTTGCGGCAACCCAGTGAATCCAAGCGAATCCGCCAACTGGAATTGCGTCCCAATCAATAAGTAGCAATGCAAACGCCTTTGTGTTTGCTGGAGCGTCGCTAATTGTTATTGGAAATGAAATGATTGGCTTATCGTCCAGCTTTTCTTCAGCGTACTTACCGTACTTATCTGGAAGTAAGCCATTTTCTAATGGAACTGAAATTTTCATTAATGATCACCTCAGTAATTTATTTTGTAAACGTCAAGGTAAAGTACCCTTGGCCGTTAGCAGTGATTGTGTAGTTAGTATATCCGGCCTTTAACCACTGATCTTTTGTAGCATCAGCCCAATTCTTGGCATCTGGAATTGAGGCGAAGGTATGGGTGGATGAGAACTGATTACTTTCTGCTGGAGCGGGTTGCTTGGGCGCGACTTTTTTAGGTTGTGGCTTAGCAACTTGCTTAGTTTGGGCATCGTTTAGCAGAGCCTGTTCACGTTTTTTAACAGAGCTGTTTGACTCCTTATTAATCAGCCCTTGGAGCTGCTTACGCTGTGAACTGGTAATTCCGTTATTATCCATCTCATTTAGCTTGTCTTGGAAGTTAGCAACTCTTTGATTTTGGACTTGCTCAGATAATTTTCCCTTAACGGTTTTAGTGATTGGATCATTATTGATAGAGCTTTTGGTGCTACCACCAGAATCCTTTAACCAACTGATTCCCAGACCAATTGTCAGGGCAATCAGAAGGATGACCAGAGCGAACCACCACCCTCTAAAGTTAGAACGCTGGTTGCGCTGATTTGGATTGTCTACGTTAAAGTCGTAGCGTTTATAATTTGGTGTTTCCTTGTTGTTATTCAAAAAAATCCCTCATTTTGACTTTTCTTGCATGAAACTGCCAACGGTTCTATTATAACAGAAAGACACAAATCAAGATTTTTAAGGCGGTGGCAACCATTAATTCTAAGTTTAGTAAGCTCAACGATTTAAGTCCAAAGGAGATTTTTGACATCTTTCAATTGCGTGTGGCGGTGTTTGTTGTCGAGCAGCATTGTCCCTATCAGGAAGTTGATGAAGATGACTTAACTGCATTTCACCTGACGATTAGAAATGATGCTGGGGAGTTGATTGCGTATAGTCGAGTGATCCCAGAGCAAGAAGGGAAAGTCGCCCACATTGGTAGGGTGATTGTCAGGTCTGACCAGCGAAAGTCTGGAATGGGTAAAAAATTATTGCAAGCTAGCTTGGATTTTTCTAAGCAGGAGATGCCTAACTTAGAAAAGTATTTCTTGGCTGGACAGGAATATGTAAAGAATTTTTATCACTCATTCGGATTCCAAGATGTTAGTGATGTCTACCTTGAAGACGATATTCCTCATATTGATATGGAATTACCAGTATCAAAATAAAATTGACATGCAGGTTACAACAGGTATAATTATTCACTAAAGAACAGAATCTTTAACTCTAGTCCAGAGAGACTAGTAAGACAGCGAAATGTAACGGCTCACTTTTATGTGGTCGAATAACGCTCACTGCTTACTAGCAGTGGGCGTTTTGTTTTAGGTTCAAAATCAAATAACGAGGTGCAACTGATGCAACAAAACCAAAAAGAGTTCCATGATGACCGTGCGATTTTAGATGTGCACGACATGCCTAAGTTCTGGCCATGGGTGGGCTTATCCTTACAACACATGTTTTCGATGTTTGGCTCGACAGTTATCGTGCCACTGCTAGTTGGATTAAGTCCAAGTATCGCGCTATTCTCATCTGGTGTTGGTACCTTACTCCACATTATGATTACTCAACGAAAGATTCCGGCTTACATGGGATCTAGTTTCGCATTCATCTTGCCAATGACGGCACTGATGAAGACGACTGGATATCCAGGTATTGCCCAAGGGGTTATCGGTGTTGGTCTGGTTTACTTAGTTGTCGCCTTGATTATTTGGCTCATTGGGTCTGACTGGGTTGATAAAATCTTGCCACCAATCGTTGTTGGACCAATTGTTATGGTTATTGGACTTTCATTAGCCGGAAGTGCCGCTCAAGATGCCATGATGAATAACGGAAAGTATGATATCAAGTACTTCATAGTAGCTTTAGTTACCTTGTTTTTGGCTATTTTCTTCAACATGGTATTCAAGGGATTCATTGGTTTGATTCCTGTGCTTCTCGCAATTGTCTGTGGCTACGTTCTTTCAATGTTCTTAGGCATGGTTGATCTCCATGCGATTGCAGCAGCTTCGTGGTTCAAAATTCCAGCATTTGAATTTCCGGGCATTTCTTATAAATTCCATCTGAATTGGCAAGCGATTATTTCAATTACGCCAATTGCATTCGTTACAATGACTGAGCACATGGGCCACATCATGGTGCTTAACGAAATTACTGGGCGTGACTACTTCAGAGATCCTGGTTTAAACAGAACTCTTGCAGGTGATGGTGCCGCATCACTATTTGCTGGATTAGTTGGTGGTCCTGCCGTTACTAGTTATGGTGAGAACATCGGGGTTATGGCCATTACTAAGATTCACAGTGTTTATGTTTTGATGGGTGCTGCAATGTTTGCTATCATCTTCTCATTCGTGCACAAACTAAACGTGCTGATTATGCAAATGCCAATGCCTGTTATTGGTGGAATTAGTTTCTTACTGTTTGGTACCATTGCAACATCAGGCATCCAAGTTATGGTTGAAAACCACGTTGATATGGGACTCAAGCGTAACTTGATGATTGCATCCTCAGTTATGGTTATCGGGGTTGGTAATGCCTACCTCCAGATTGGACCAAACTTCCAATTTACAGGGTTGGCATTCGCTACCATTATTGGAATCGTGTTGAACCTATTGTTGCCACAAAAGGCTGCTAGTGAAAAAGAACATGAGCAGAATTTGGCAGATAAGGCAAAGGCACAACAAGAGCTTAAGAAATAAAACAAATTAAGATTAATAGTTAGATTGTAAAAATGCAGCTAGAATTTCAATACTGAAATTCTAGCTGCATTTTTTGTTTTGTGTAGTTGTAGGTACCGTGCAGTTTCAAAAAACTGCATGGTAAGAGTGACAGTAAGCATCAGGAGTGAATCCCACTGTTCGGTGAATTCATATACTGTTGTCTTTGCGGAGGCACTGCCACGGAATCAAAGATTCCTGCAAGCTCCACACAGTCTCTGTCACGACTGACCGTCGCTATTCGCAACGCTCAGTATGTGTCATCGTTGTGGGGGCGCTAAGACGAAATCGAAGATTTCTGTAGCGCTCCCTAATTTACGACGGCATTGATAATCAATACCATTGCTAACCCAACCACTGACAACACCGTTTCCAACACTGTCCAGATTTGTAGGGTTTGCTTAACTGTTAATTCGAAGTATTCATTAACCATCCAGAAACCAGCATCGTTAACATGTGATGCTGCCACTGAACCAGCACCGATTGCCAAAACAATCATCACTGGATCAGCATGCGTTGCAGTAACCAATGGCATCACCAAACCTGCAGCAGTCAATGACGCTACGGCAGCTGAACCAAGGGCAACCCGCAAGATTACGGCAATTAACCATGCAAGGATGATTGGTGAAAGTGATACACCAGACATTGCGTGTTGAATGGCAGTACCAACACCACCATCAAGTAATACTTGTTTAAATGCAGCACCACCAGAGATAATCATCAAAAGAACGGCAACTGACTTAATTGCTTCGTTAAGTGTGTTCCCAATTTCCTTCATGTTTTTACGTTGGTGAATCCCCATTGACCACATGGCAAATAATAGGGAAACTAGCATTGCAGCAGTTGGGGTTCCAATCAAAGCCATGACTGCGTTGAATCCATGACGCTCCGCAGCCTTATCACCATGAGTAACAACCAATTGATAAATAGTTGAAGCTCCCATGAAGATAACTGGGAAAAGTGAAGTTAACATTGAAATTCCAAAACCAGGAGTTTCATCAAGGTTGAACTTCTTCATTTCACCAAGTGCAGGCAATTCACGTTTAACTTCAAATGCATTTGGAGCATAACGCTTAGCAAGTTTTGAGAATAAAGGACCGGCAACGATAACTGTTGGAATCGCAGCGATGATACCAAAAATCAAAACTTTACCAATGTTAGCACCCATTGCCAATGTAACAGCAGTTGGTGCTGGTTGTGGTGGCAAGAATGCTTGAGTAGTTGAAAGGGCGGCCAACATTGGAATTCCTAAGTAAAGGAAAGGAATTTCTGCTTCAAGGGCAACAGCGAAGATGATTGGGGTTAAAAGAACCAATCCAACTTCGAAGAACATTGACATTCCGATAATAAATGAAGCAATCACAACAGCTAGTTGTAACCTATTTTTACCGAAGAAACCAATCAAGGTTTCAGAAATTCTGTATGATCCACCAGCATCGGAAACCAGACGGCCGATCATGGCACCAAAACCGAATACGACAGCAAGGTCACCCATGGAACTTCCGATACCTTTAGTAATCGTAGTAGCAACGTCGGCAGGGTTCATACCCAATCCGAGAGCTACGACGAATGCAGTTAGGACCAAAGCTACGAAGGTATTCATTTTAATTCTGATAATTAAGTACAGAAGTAAAGCAATACCTAAGAACAGTACTATAAATTGCAAGACTCTTCCTCATTTCTATAATAAAAATCCAAAACGAAACAAGATAACATTATATGAGGTGAACCTTACGAGGTCAACTTTTTATGAAACAGCTTGATTCTTTATGAAAACGCATTACTTGATTTTTTTCAAATGTATGGTAAACACTTTATTAGTGCCGATGTAAAGAATTTTCAGAAATTTTTGTGAATTTTCAAACTAATAGTAAAATAACTAAAAAAAGCACCGATAAATACCGAAATGATAGTATTTACCGGTGTTAAAATTATTTTCAAAAGCTAATTCTTAATACTTTCTTAATATTTGGTTTACATTTTGAAGCCACTTTCATTTAGTACATAGTTGTTTAATGGCTTCTGCGTAGATATCCATAGCCTTAAACATGCTCTTTAATGGCCAATTTTCATTGACTTGGTGCATGAAATCAGGAACGTCTGGCAGCATTGCTCCAAAAGCAACACACTGATTCATTGTTCTTGCATAGGTTGCACCACCAGAAATTTGTGGTTGGGTATCGTCACCAGTCATGTCCTTGTAAACATTCATCAAGGTTTTTACCAATTCTGAATCGGTTGGAACATATAGTGGGGCAAGGTAGTCGAACGGTTCGTAGTGAAGGCCAAACTTTTGAACTTTATCATCGAGTTGCTTGATTAAATCATCCCGGTCAACTGTAACCGGAATCCGCATGTCGATTTGCATCCGACTTTCGTTTTTGTTGATTGTAAGGCTGGAAATGTTAAATGTAAGGTGACCAGACTGATCATCTTTGACATCACCCAAAACGTTGGTTCCGGTAGCATCTTCCTTAAATAACTTACCGATGAAATCCAAAGTTGGACTGGAAAATACGTCATTTAAAGCAATTGCTAGTCGCAAAACAGCGTTTGTTCCATTAGGAGCCAACATTGCGTGAACTGATTTTCCAGTTACCACAATACCGTTATCTCCGTTATCCTCATAATTAAATCCGTGTTTGTCGAGGGCAGCTTTAACTTCGGCTAGTTTTGGACCATTGTATTCAGCTTTGGCTGGTACAGCATTAAAAGCGTTCTTAAGGTCAATGTTGAGATCATCCATCCCTGCACCAACCAAGTAAGCCTGCTCAAGTCCCTTTTCCGCATAAATTAGTGGAAATTCTGCGTCGGGAGCGATTCCCATGTCGATTGGGGATTCTTTCTCGTTATAAACAGCAATGCCACGCCACAAGTTTTCTTCATCAGTTCCGAATATAAACCGGATCTTTTTTGTGAATTTGTAACCTGCATCAATTAATGATTTAACAGCAAACATTGTGGCAATCGTGGGCCCCTTATCATCTTGAGAACCACGACCGTAGATGGCACCATCTTTTACATAGCCGTCAAACGGGTCATGATCCCAGTCGTTAGCGTCACCCTCGGGAACAACGTCAACGTGGCCGATGATTCCGAAAATTTGGTCACCTTCGCCAATCTCTGCGTAACCATAATGGCCAGTTGGCGACTTGAAAGTTTTAAATCCTAGCTCGTCAGCAATCTTCAATACTTCCGTGAGCGCAGCATCAATTCCCGCACCGAATGGGGCGGTATCTGACTTGGTTGATTCGTTGTAAACGGACTTTTTACTGATCATGCGTTTTAGTGCCTCAACGGCAGCAGTTTGTTGTTCTTCAGTTACGATTTTTTCCATCTTGATTCCTCCAATTTTCTATATAACTGCCATTACGCCTAAGAATAGGGCAGTGACAATAAATAGATAGATCATCAGTTTGAACATGAATTTCCACCAAACTGTGATGTTAACGTGAGCAATTGCTAAAGCCCCCATAACAACACCGGAAGTTGGAGTGATTAAGTTGACCCACCCAGAGGCACTTTGATATGCAGTAACAACGAGGCTAGGATCAACACCTGCAAACTTACCCATTGGGCCAATGATCCCCATAGTTGCTGCAGCAAGGCCAGAAGTTGATGGGATTAAGAATGACATTGGAATGTAGAAGATGTAGGTCAAAATAATGAAGAATACTGATCCTAATCCAGATAGTCCAGTTTCACCCCAATGGAGAACAGTGGCGGTAATGTTACCGTCATTCATAATGACTTGAATCCCTCTAGCAACAGCTACCACGATAGCAACGCCCATAAAGTCGTTCATTCCACCCATGAATGCGTCCACAAATGTTGATTCTTTCATCTTGAAGACAAACATGATTACCACAGACATTAAGAAGAAGAGGGTGGTAATTTCGGTGAAGTACCATGAACCAAATGGCACCATGTTTGAACCAACTAAGTTACCTAATACAGGAACCTTTTGGAGCCATTTAGTGAAGTCAACGAAGAATGACCAGTTCTTATTAATTGTATCCCAAGGAATTAAACCTAGAATCATGATTAAAAATGTTGCTCCAAATAACCAGAGAACGGCTTTTTGTCGCCCGGTCATTTGGGTATTGGCATTTTCACTTTGGTCCTGGATAGAGAATCTAGTTAAGTCTTCTTCACGCTGGTCATAAATTAACGAGGCTTTTGGATCTTTCTCAACTTTAGAAGCGTAATGATAAACAAAGGCAATGCTGACTGCAATTGTTAACACTAACAGTACGATTCTAGAGAAGATTCCGTCACCTGGGGAAATGTTTAGTGCCTGAGATGCAACTCCAGTGGCAAACGGGTTAACAGTTGAGGCTAAACAACCAACTTGTGAACCCACCAGAACAATGGCAACGGCGACAAGCGAATCAAAGCCAACACCAATCATTACTGGAATCAGTAGTGGGTAGAAGGCAATAGTTTCCTCAGCCATTCCGTATGTTGAACCACCAAGGGCAAATAAAATCATTAGAAGGGGAATCAGTAGTTTTTCTCTACCCTTGTTCTTTTTAACTACTGATGCGATTCCGTCGTCAAGAGCTTTGGTCTGATTGACCACCCCTAAAAAGCCACCAATTACTAGAATGAACAATGAAACTGAGATTGCTCCCTCAGTTTTATCATTACCCACCATTCCAAAAATTGGAGCAGCAAAAACATCCCAGATACCTTGTGGGTTAGATGCTACTGCCTTATACGTGTGCGCGATAATGTTACCAGCCTTATCGGTCGAATACTCTCCGGCAGGAATTATCCAGGTAAGAATTGCAACGAGAATAATAATTAAAAATAAGATTGTGTACGCCGAAGGCATTTTAAAACGCCGTTTTGGTTTGCTTTCATTATTTTGCATGTGAATCACTTCCTTTTCTTTAATTACCTTAATTGTAGAAAAAGAGAATAAGAGTTTGCTGAGACCGCTTTCTTTTTGATAGTAAGGGTCTTGACGCCTGATGTTATGCCAATATAAAAAGCCGCCAGAATATAAATTCTGACGGCTTTCGTTATTTATCTTATTGTTTTGTAATATTTCCATCCATAATTTCGTATACATTATCGGCAAATTCTTCTAAACGGTGATCATGGGTTACTACGACGATGGCCTTATTATTCTTGTGGGCAAGGTCACGCATGAGCTTACCAACTTCAATAACCCGAGCAGAATCAAGTGCTGCTGTAGGTTCGTCAGCGAGGACAATTTCAGGGTTAGTGTAGAGTGCTCGGGCGATAGCAACCCGTTGGCTTTGACCCCCAGATAGTTCGCTGGGGTATTTGTTTACCAAGTTAGCGATTCCGAGTGTCTCAAGTAACTCCTGAAGTTCCTCTTTTGAAAGGTTGTTTCCTTTGTTAACGCGGTCCACTAAGGTGAACTGTTCCTTAACTGTTAGGTATGGAACTAGGTTATAGGATTGGAGGACAAAACCAATTTTTTGCAGCCTGGTTTTTTCACGGCTTTTGGCACTTTGACCGTTAATTTGTTGGTCATCAATATAGATGTCACCTGATGTTGGAGTTTGAAGTCCTCCAGCAATGGTGAGAAAAGTACTTTTACCAGATCCAGAAGGTCCGATCACTAAGTTTAATTCGCCCTTTTCTGCGGCAAAATCAATGTTATTTAATACCTTTACGTGGTTAGTTCCTGAACCGAATTCTTTATTTACGTTTTTAACGCTGATTGCTGTCATGATTTATCCTCCAATAACTGTAACGGGGTCAACTTTAACAATAGTTCTAACTGGGATAAGGGCGGCAACGATTGAAATTAAAATCATTCCGACCGTAACTGCTGAGAGAATTGGAATGTCGAAGAACATTGGTACTCCAACAGGTAATGCACTAGCTGTTGCAAACGTTAGTGCTGCCCCAATTATTAAACCGCCAACGACGATGATAAGCGATTGGGCAATGGTTGCCTTAACTAAAACCTTTGATGGAATTCCTTGTGCTCTAAGCACTGCGTAATTGGCAAGCTTCTGCATCGTGAGGATGTAAAGGAATACTGCAATCACTACGAGAGAAATTACCATTAAGAAACCAATCATAAATCCAAAGGTGCTGTTTTGGGCTGAGTATCCAGGGAGTTTGTTTACAAAGGTACTCTTTGAGTAGCTCTTGAGGTACTTATCATTGAACTTAGGGTTGCTGTGTTTTGAAACTACGGCACTACCAACAATATTTGAATTAACACTCTTCAAATCTCTCCAAGTATTGAGGTTTCCGTAAACTACTGGGGCAACGCTATATTTTTGATCATGCATGAAGCCAACGATTTCATATTTGTCTTCATCGGAGTTCATTGTCACTTTGTCACCAATCTTGTAACCATCATTTTTAAACTGGTCATCAACAACGATTTGGTTGGCTTTACTTGGCTTGTGACCCTTGGTAACCTTCATTTCTTTGTAAATGTATTGATTTTTGTTGATACCAAAGAATTGAGCTGATTCATTGTCACGATTTTTTGACTTGGCAACAATTGGTGCTTGGCCAATCATTGCTTGGCTTGAATTTAATTTGCCAACTTGACCCTTAACAATCATAGATTGCCCAAGGCTGATATTGGAATCTTTGTTCATGACCACTGACTTAACGTCCCATGAATCAATTGTCAGTGTGTTTTGACGGGCAAGTCCAATTGCTAAACTGGTCAAGATAAAGATCAAATAGGCGATTAAAACGACCATTGAGATGATTAAACCGTAGCGAAGCTTTTCACGCTTCATTTCCTTAAGTGCTAAAAACATATTATTTTCCTCCTATGCTAGGTGCTGCAAATTTTCCTTTAGTCTTTGAATTATGAAATCTTTTTTATCTGGGAATACTAGTAATTCCTTAACTGCCTCATGACTGAGGGTTGAAACTGCCCAAGTTGTGGCTGGAAGTTCTGCTTCCCTGGTCAATCCAGCCATACTATTTTGGCGATAACTACTTTCATTAAATAGATAGTGGAGTTTAAGTAGCTGATAGTATCGGCTATTGATGACCTGATTAATAAAGGAGTCAAGTGAATTGATAAATTTATCCAATACAAAATTGTCGCCAACCATTCTGGCAAATCCCATGTGGAAGTCTGCGAGCGCAAGGTGAAACACGTAACGGTAGGCATCGTTAATATCTTCAAAATATTTGTAAAATGCCCCACGCGCAATCCCAGCATCTTTGATGATACGGGCAACCTGCGCATCTTTTAGCGGGTAAAAACTGAATTCATTAATCAGTGCGTCCGTTACAGCTTCTTTTTTCTTTGCTTTTAAGTTGGTAAATGTACTGGTTGGCATGACAATCTTTCCTTTCGTTTTTTAAAGTGACACCGTGTCACTTTTCGGATATAAATATACCGAGCACACAATATAAAGTCAACTAATTATTATGAAAAGATTTGGGTTATTTGCACAAAATCCCTTGTCACTGGGCTTCTATTGGTGCAAAATTAAATCAATTCTTGATGGAATTTGCATTTTTGGAGGAGAGAATCGTGGAAGATAGCAAACAGCACTCTTGGATTTACCGGCAGTTATTTACCAATTGGAAGAAGTTTGAAGTGATTTACGTTTACTTATTGATCCTGTTGCAAGTTGCCGTTTATGCCATTGCCCCTGATAGTTTTATCGGGATGGTCTCTGGTTTGGCAGGAGTTTTGTGTCTAGTATATGGAATGAAGGGACGCAAAATATCGTTCATTTTTGGGATTATTCAATGTTTAGCCATGACTTACGTTGCGTGGATTAGTCACGCGTACGGGTCATTTGCAATGGACATTATTTATGTAATTTCTCAGCCAATCGGCTGGTTCTTGTGGGGGCGGGATGAAGCGACTAGATCGTTCAGCCCAAGTACTCGAAGAGTTATTTTTGGCGGGGCGTTTGTGGCATGGGCAGTTGGTTGGCTCATACTTACAATGCTCAATGGTCAACTACCATACTTTGATTCAATCAACTTTGTGGTTAGTTTGATTGCTCAAGCGCTATACATTTTTAAATATAAAGAAAACTGGTCATTATGGATTGTGGTCAACATTGCCAATGTGCTTTATTGGGGAATCTTGACGGTTCAAACAATGACTGGAGCGACTAATATCGGTAGCCTTGGTGCTAACTTGTCGCAAGTTGCCTTGCAGTTCGCATTATTGTTCAACTCCGTTTATGCCAATAAGGTGTGGGCGAGTGGTGAAGCAGATAATGAAGGGGGAGCCAATTCGCTTAAATAAAGCGGCGTCCTTCTTGGTAAGAATGTAGATAATAAGCAAAAGCCTTGATAATTTCTAAATGAAATTATCAAGGCTTTTTTTGTAAAATTTTATTCTATATCTCTCAACTGCCGAATTTTAACTTCGATTCCATCTCTAACTTCTCTGAAGATGTTCAACCTTTCGGCTTCCGTTCCCTTGGTAAGAGCGGGATCAGTAAATCCCCAATGGATTTTTTTCACACTTGTTGGGACAGCTGGACATCTATCCCTAGCGTCCCCGCATAGTGTAATGACCAAATCACTACTATTTAAATAGTTTGGGTCGATCAGCTTCGATTTGTTCATCGAGATATCGATGTTCTTTTCTGCCATTGTCTTAACAGCTAGTGGGTTTAAACCGTGACTTTCAATCCCGGCGCTGGCAATTGTCCAGTCCGGAAAATACTTATGAGCAAGCCCTTCAGCTATTTGACTGCGGCATGAGTTGCCTGTGCATAGGAAATAAATTTGCATGGAAAAATCCTTTCGGTGGTGAAAACAATTGTAGATGGATTGCTGAAACTAAATCTAAAAGTTAAGCAAGCCAAGGTTACGCATCAATGTCGCTAAAGAATGACAACAGTTTCTCTTTAGTCAATGATTCCTTCTCGCCATCGGATACGTCATACGAAATCTTTCCGTGATCTAACACGATTAAACGATTGCCGTACGTTAATGCGTCCTCCAAATGGTGGGTGATCATCAAACAAGTTAATTTATCTTCAGTGATTCTCTCGTTTGTTGCGTGCATTAACTCTGCAGAAGTTTGGGGATCTAAGGCAGCTGTATGTTCATCAAGCAACAGAATTTCTGGTCGCTTGATCGTTGCCATCAAGAAACTCAGTGCTTGGCGTTGACCACCGGAAAGGTCTCTAGTTGGAGTGTTTAGACGTTGATCCAAACCATTTGGCATTGTTTGGGTAATCTTTTTAAACTCAGCCATATTTTGCTTGAGGCGTCTAGAACCAAGTCCACGAGATTCACCACGCTTTTTTGATAGTAGTAAGTTTTCAGCAACGGTCATCCGGGGAGCCGTTCCCATCTTAGGGTCTTGGAAAACTCGGCTTAAGAACTTAGTCCTGTGTTCAACTGACATCCCAGTTATATCTTTGCCGTGAAGCAGAATTTCTCCGCTAGTTACCTTCAAGTCGCCACCAATAATGTTAAAGAGCGTTGACTTACCAGCACCGTTTGAACCCAGTACGGTAATGAAATCACCGGCATGAATCTGTAAATTAACGTGGTCCATGATGTTGATCTGTTCGGGGGTACCTTGATTGACGGTCACCACAACATCTTTTAGTTCAAATATTGGTTCACTCATGTTTAGCCATCCCCCTCGACAATGATCTTCTTAACTTGAAACGCTTCTTGAAGGCTGGGAACATCATGAAGATTGCCAGCACGATTGCAGAAATCAAGTTTAAATCGTTGGCATTGAAGCCAAGTTTCAAAACAATCAGGATTACGAACCGGTACAAAATACTACCGACAGTAACGGCAATTAAACGTTCGTTCATGGTCAACTCACCGAAGACGACCTCACCAATGATGATTGAAGCGAGGGCAACAACGATGATTCCGATTCCCATGTTGACGTCGGCAAACCCATTTTCTTGGGCGACCAGTGCACCACCTAAGGCAATTAAACCGTTGGAAACACTGAGACCCATGATTTGCATTGCATCAGTACTGATTCCTAGCGAGCGAGCCATAGTTGAGTTATCACCAGTGGCAATAAACGCTTGGCCTAAATTGGTTTGTAAGAAGTAAATAATTAGTCCGGTTACGATTACGATAACAATCATGCCAAGAAACACGCTGTTAAAGTAAGGAGGCAGCCCATTAAATAGGTCTAATAAACTTTTCTTTCCATATAAAGAGAGGTTGGCTCTGCCCATAATTCTCAAGTTGATTGAGTAAGCGGCAGTCATGGTCAAAATTCCGGCTAGCAGTACAGGAATTTTTCCCTTTGTGTAAAGCAGGCCTGTAACTAAACCGGCTAACATCCCAACTCCAAAGGCAATCAAAGTTGCTACGAGGGGAGAAAAGCCGTGGTAAATTGCGGCAACTGCAGCTGCAGCGCCCATTGGAAAAGTTCCTTCAACAGTCATATCAGGGAAGTCAAGAATTCTAAAGGTTAAAAACAACCCAATTCCGACAATTCCCCAAGTGAGCCCTTGCCCAATTGCGGATACGATTATACTCATTGAATGATCTCTCCCTTCGTTTTAGCTTCCTTCATTAGTGAAGCTGGAATGTTAATGTTGTATTTCTTGGCCGCCTTAAGGTTGATGATTAACTTACCCTTTTTAAAGTATTTAATTGGGGTAGTGGCAGGTTTCTTCTTACCTTTAAGAATTTCAGCACTCATCTTACCAGTGGCAACCCCAAGTTGATATTGATCAACGGCGTAGGTGGCAACCCCACCGGACTTAACCATTGTGTCAACAGCGGGGAAAACAGGTACTTTAGCTTGGCCAGCTGCACCAACCAAGGTTGAGATGGCTCCAGCAATTGTATTATCAGTTGGGACATAGATTGCATCTACTGAATTGACTGCTTGTTGAGCAACCTGGTTTAAATCATTCGTGTTTGAAATCGAATAAGCCTTCAATGGTACTTTTTCTTGCTCACAGATTTTTTTGAACATCTTATACTGAGCAACCGCTGAGTCATCACTAGAAGTGTAGATGATTCCTAACGTTTTCATCTTTGGCATTAACTGTTTAATCAATCCAAGTTGGCGTTTTAGTGGGGCTTGGTCAGAAACCCCAGTGATGTTGCCACCTGGGTGATTGTTGTTCTTCACCAAGTTGGCTCCCTTGGGATCAGTGATGGCACCCAAGACAACGGGGCGGTCAGAGATGCTGTTAGCTAACGCTTGGGCAGATGGTGTGGCAATTCCAATCGATAAGTCGGCATCTTCGTTAGCGAATTTGCTACTCATCGTTTTCAAATTACTCTGGTCGTTTTGGGCGTTTTGAAAATCAATCTTGATGTTCTTTCCAGGAACGTAACCCTCTTCTTTAAGACCAGCAATGATTCCTTTATGGATTGAATCAAGAGCGGGGTGGGACATCAACTGCAAAATCCCCACCGTTGGGGTCTTGTGTTGTGCGGATTCCATGTTGTTCTTTTCAG
This sequence comes from Lentilactobacillus curieae, assembly GCF_000785105.2. Lineage (NCBI taxonomy): Bacteria > Bacillati > Bacillota > Bacilli > Lactobacillales > Lactobacillaceae > Lentilactobacillus > Lentilactobacillus curieae. Next base: position 1,255,812 of record NZ_CP018906.1, read on the forward strand.
TGAAGAACGCATAGGTTAGAAAAATAAATAAAACAATAATTGCGGTTATCAATGGATAACTTCTTTTTTTCATAGTTACTCTCCTTTTCACGAAATTTGGTTGGAGATGAAAAAAAGCAACCCGGCAGTCACCGAGTTGCTTGTCCGGTCTGCCAAGATTTCATCTGCACAGACCATTGTTAGAAAGCTGCCGGCACAGATGCGCTTTAATCATCGCAAAAAGATCAAGCGCCATCTGTGTGAGATGTTGCTTGATTACCGGAATTGCCAAAGACGTAGGGTAATCATATTCATAGGGCAGTCTTTCCTTTCGTTTAAGATATTTTTAATCATAATGTAAGCCTGATTATCAGTCAAGTTCAGAATTTAGGGATGTAGTGATAAAACACCTGGATTTATTAGCAGAATCCGAATATTAAAACGCAGGCAAAAAACTTAAAATTACAATTGCAGTAAAACCCGAACATTCGGAGAAAACAATTTCTGAAAACACTTGAAAATATTAAATTAAGGATTTATACTATGAACAACAAATCAGCGAACTTTACTTTTTATCATTAAAATAATGTTCGGAATTTACTCAAGGGGAGACACACAATACTGATGAAACATAAAGAAAACGGTTTGCTTTACGGACCAGAAGACAAAGTTTCTTATTTTCAATCTGGATTATTGGGACTTCAACATGTGTTAGCAATGGATGTTTACGTTCCACCGTTGATCATTGCCGGGTTACTTTCAATGACACTCGATCAAAAGACTGGCTTCTTGCAAGTTGCCTTTCTTGCCTGTGGAATTGGCACAATTTTGCAAACTAAGTTCTTTATGAAGTTACCAGTATCTCAAGGACCATCATTCGTCCCAATTGGTGCGGTTGCCGGTGTTTATGCCGCCTATGGTGCTGCTAACGGCGGAATGGGAACGGTTCTTGGTTCATTAGCAATTGGCGCATTATTACTAATTGTCTTGGGTGTCTCAGGAATTTACCAAAAGATCATCAACAAGTTAGTTCCTGCTTTAGTTGGTGGAACCATCATCACTTGTGTGGGGCTATCATTATTGCCATCAGCTTTGAATGACAATATTTTTAAGGCAACTGGAAACATCAACCAAAACATTGAAATCGCTGCTGTGACTGGTGCAGTTATGTTGCTTGCTATCACCATCGGATTGCGCTTCCCACAATTTCAAAAGCTGTTCAGAGTTAGTTCAATCGTAATTGCTTTGATCGTTGGAACAATCTTTGCTTCATCAATGGGTCGAGTGGACTGGTCTGTGGTTGCTAACGCTGACTGGTTGAGCTTACCTAAGTTCACTGCACTTCATTACGGTTTTCATTTTTCACTTCCAGCAATTTTGACATTTGTAGTTATTTACATGGTTTTGACTACTGAAACCACCGGTACTTGGTTCGCAATGAGTGCCGTAGTTGGTGAAAAGATTTCTAAGAAACAATGGAACCGCGGAATTATTGGTGAAGGAATCAGCTGTTTAGTTGCAGCATTCTTGGGTACTACTCCAATGACTGGTTACTCAACTAACGCCGGAGTTGTTTCAATTACCGGGGTTGCCAGCAAGCGGGTCTTCGTTTCAGCCGGAATCTGGTTTATCATCCTTGGATTCTTCGGCAAACTATCTGCCTTTCTTTCAGCAGTTCCTGCTCCCGTGATTGGGGGAATCTTCTCAATTATCTGTGTAATCATTATGCTAAACGGTCTTAACGTGATTCGTGATTTGAAGATCGATGAAAGTACCACCTATATTTTGGGAATTCCAATTGTTTTAACAATGGCAGTAATCTTGCTACCAGATAAGGTTACTCAAGCTACTCCACAAATGGTGCAATACCTATTGGGTTCACCAATTACAGTTGGAGCCATCAGTGCAATTATCTTGAACTTGGTAATGGGTCATCAAGATACTGAGGAAACAGTTGAGGACCCAAAAGCAAATGTCGCTGAAGCTAAGTAGTGATTTCCGACTCCTTCATTTACAAAGCGGGTTTTCTTGGACTATCTGAGGGAACTTAGCTAGAATTAAGGTAAATGATGAATGGGGATGACACCTATGGATAATGGCGATTTAAAAGAATTCACTCGTGAGGAGCTTGCACAGTTTGATGGCAATGGCCGGCGAGCTTATGTAGCAATTGATGGCCTGGTTTATGACGTGACTCACGAAGAGTCATGGGCATACGGCAAACACTATGGTCTCACTGCTGGTAAGGATTTTTCAAAAGAAATCATGGGCACACCACACGAAAAGATAATCCTGGGCAAGTTGAAGATTGTCGGTAAGTTAGTAGATTAATAGAAATGAAATTCCGAAGGCGGGGAGCTGGAGGAATTTTTTTATTCAGAGAAAACCCATTCTTAAATTAAAACTGTTTTTTCCCATACTCCCTGCACTTCCCACCCTGTTAGTCGTACAATGGAGTTAACAAACTCGAGAGGTGACTTTATGAAAATTGAGACAGTTTCTCTAAACGATAGTAAAACCAGCGCGCTTGATATCTATGAAAGTGCGTCTGATGAAAAACTACCAGGAATCGTGGTGATTGCGGGTGGAAGTTACAACCCAATCAAGGAACGCGACTCCGAACGGGTGGCACTTACCTTCGCAACCCACGCTTACCAAGCGTTTGTAGTGAAGTATCCGGTGGCTGAAAACAAGTCATATGCGGATGCTAAGACAGCAATTTCAGCTTCTTTTGATTACATTACTGAACACGCTGATGAGTTGAATGTTAACGTTAACAAGCTAGGAATTATTGGCTTTTCTGCTGGTGGCCAACTTGCTGCTGCCTACGCTAACGAGGCAGATAGCAAGGCGAAATTTGAAATTTTGGGTTACCCAGTTACTAAACCAACGTTGGACGAACGCATGGGCGTTACTACTGAAGACGTTGTGCCAATGGTTTCCAAGAACACACCCAAGACTTTTATCTTCGGTGCTACTCAAGATGAACTGACACCATTTACCCAACACATCTTGCCATACGTCCAGGCACTAGCTGAAAATGGGGTTTCGTTTGAACTCCATGAATTTGCGACTGGAAATCACGGGATGAGTTTAGCTAACAAATACACTAGCATCGTCAATGATGACCGAGCAGATGAACATTTTTCTGAATGGTTCCCACTGGCTCTCGGTTGGTTAAACGAGATTCTTTAAAACAAAAAAGGCAGCCAAACTGCTCTCATTGAGGGTGTTTTGGCTGCCTTTGTTTACTTAGAATACACTTTATTTCCCGCCATCCAGGTCTGCTCAACTCGGATATCTTTGATCTGTTCTTCAGGAACGGTGAAGATATCGTCAGTCAGGATCACGAAATCGGCATCAAATCCGGGTAGTAGGCGACCGTTATGCTCAAAACTACCAACTTGAGCGGCAAAATCAGTATAGCCATGAACGGCATCTAACACGCTGATAGCCTCTTCGGGATTAACGATGTCATCATTAGCTGCCTTACGAGTTACGGCAGCGTAGATACTATAAAACGGACTGTCAGGTTCTGCCCACGGCGTGCAAGGTGCATCAGAGCTTAGCGCCGTTACCGCAGTTGAGTCAATCATGGACTTGAGTCGGTAGGCAGTCTTAAATTGTTTGGAGTTAAGGAATTGCCGGTATGATTCATCTTCAGTAAAATAAAAAATTGGTTGGGTTACCAAGGCATAGTTCATCTTGGCATCTTTAACTTGGTTAAGCATGTCGTCAGTCATCAAACTAGCGTGTTCAATCCGAACGCTAGGAATGCCATCTGCCAACCAGGGTTCAATGTCTTTAGTGACATCAATAACTCGTTGAATTGCGGCATCACCCATGGCGTGAACGGCAAGTTGTAGGTTGTGCTGTTTTGCGTAAGCAACTGCTTCTGCCAGGCGCTCTGGAGTGGTGAGGGCAACTCCAGTATTGCCACTAGGGTACTTATCAAAATTAAAGGCGGTTTCCCCGGAAATGCTTCCATCCATGAACACCTTAACGCCGGCAATTCTAAGTTGATCACCTTCAGTGGCATCGACTTGCTGATCACGAATCTCACTAAAAACGTAGTAAATTGATGACTTGGGTTTGAATCCTTTGGCCACTGAATCTTCGTACAGTTTCAAAGTATCATACGGTTGTTTTCTGCCCATCATTTCACCAATGGCAACAATTCCGTTTTCAAGATAGTGGGTGGAACTGTTAACCATATTGGTTACGTCGGTCTCATAACTTTGAGCTGACTTTGCTTGAATCAGCAACTGGCTGGCAGCGACTTCCCTCATAAATCCAGTGGGGCGGCCATCTGAAAAATGTTCAATGAATCCACCTTTAGGATCTGGAGTGTTTTCATCAATCCCAGCAAGTTCGAGTGCCTTTGAATTTCCAACTGAAGAATGGCAGTCAGAACGGTATATAAAAATTGGCTGTTCAGTCGATATTTGATCAAGGTCATCCCGATTGGGTGAGCGGTGTTCAGCTAACTTGGTTTCATCAAAACCCCAACCTTCGATCCAAGTATTGGGACCCTTGCCAAAAGCAGGTGAGTTTTTCAGGGCTGCCTTCATTTCTTCAATGCTATTAACGTTTGGTGGCGTACAGGCGACACCGTGCAGGGCATCAGCGATATACTTAGGGTGGGTGTGAGCATCGATTAGTCCTGGAAGGACAGTTTTGCCGTTCAGGTCAATAATGTTATCATCATTGACGTCAGCGGTATCACCCGCCCACACGATTTCTCCGTGTTCGACTGTAAAAGCAGAAACAAATTTGTTACCAAATCCGGTGAAGACTTTACCATTGATAAACGAAGTCATTCAATTCACGCTCCTTGATCAGTTCTTAACAATATCATGCTTGATTAAGGAACCGCTGTCAATACTGAAAAATCGGCGAAAGGAGCCTGTTTAAATGCAATCACATACCTTAAATGCCTTTTCTCAAAATGTGCAGTTAACTGACCGCCAGCGACAGATATTTAACCAAATAATTGAGTTTACATATGATCACCAAGATGATTCACAGCACGCAGTATTTGTGCTGGTTGGGGATGCCGGAACGGGGAAAAGCTTGATCTTAAACCAGATGTTTACCAAACTAGCACAGGAACTTCCTGAAAGTTACTTTCTAGTCAACCATCCTGAATTGCTCAAGGTTTACCGTGAATTGGCAGGGCAAACTCCTGGGATGCTAAAGAAGTATTATCAACGACCAACTTCATTTATCAACCAAATGCATAAACACAATCAAAAGGTTGATTTAACCGTGGTAGATGAAGCCCACTTACTGTTGAGTAAACCAGATCACTACAACAATTACTATGGTGATAATCAGCTGAGCGACATTATTGAAATTAGTCGGGTCACCGTGGTCGTATTTGACCCCACCCAGGTGTTGAAAACTAAGAGTTACTGGAATGCTGACCGCTTGGGTTCTGTCATTAAAAAGCATCCGCACAAAATTGTCCACTTGAAGGAGCAGTTTCGGATTCAGGCTAACCCCGCAATGATGAACTGGCTGGATAATTTTATTTCTGGAAAGCCAATTCCACAGCTACCTGCAGATATTGGCGATTATGATTTTCGGGTGTTTAGCGATGCGGAAAAGATGTATCAAGAAATCATTAAACAAAATGGTCGCGTTGGTTTGGCACGGATGACCGCAACTAGTGGTTATCCATCGGTGTTGGATGGTGGCAAGCACTTTGTTAATGAAGGAAATTTCCACTTGCCGTGGGACCAGTACAACTTTACGGCTATACCATGGGCTGAACAACCACAAACAATTAACGAAGTTGGGAGTATCTACACCGTTCAGGGATTTGATTTGAACTATATTGGAATTATCATCGGACCGCCGTTTTATTTGACTGCAGATCATGGTCTCGGTGTCGACTCAGACAAGGTGACTGATGTTGAGGTGTACAAGCGCAGAGAAGATATGAGTGCAGAGGAATTTGCGGAGAGTAAACGGTCACTGCTGAGAAACTCCTTGAACGTGCTATTAAGACGAGGAATTAAGGGGATGTACATTCACGCTCACGATGAAAAGTTAGAGTCATTCCTTGAAAAGGTTGCCCGAGTATAGGAAACTTTTGGTAAGAGTAATCAGGGAGGATATCGCATGAGTAAAAGAACAACCGCATTAATAATTGTTTTGATTGTTTTGGCTGCCGGGCTTGGTGCTATGTACTACCAAAATATGGCACGCGAGTACTATTATGGCCAGGTTGGTAAACTAGCCAACACTGATGAGTCAAAGGGAAATCACGACCCAGATGTTTACTGGTACAATATTAAGGGTTACAACAAGCAGGGGAAATTTCGAGAACTGCACGTGGGTTCATATCAAGGCCATAAATTTACTAAGGGACACTACATTAAAGTTGGCTGGTCACAGCATAAGGGTGTCATTAGTTATGAAGAGGTAAGTAGAGACCAGGTGCCTAAACAGGCGTTGAGTAAGATTAATATGTAAACCAGTAGTTGCTTTGCAAGCACTTTTTGTGATGATATGCTTGATGTATTAGGAATTGGGTGATTGCAATTAAAGCTGATTATAAGGAAAATCGCAAGACTACAAGAAAACGACAAATTGTCTGGTGGCTATCTTACATTGCGACTGTAATTATATTGTGGAAGTTATCAACTCCGCTTGAATCGTATATTATCGATTCTTTTGATATAAATGGATTTACAACGCTAATGATTGGTTTACTTTTAATCATGATAGTTAACTTGCATTTGCCAATGAAGTTTATCCATTGGGTGTATGGTAGGTTAAAATAATGAAAAAATAGCAACGATACTCTTAATTGAGCTATCGTTGCTATTTTTTTGAAATTTTTAGATAAACGTCATCAAATTATTCAGCATATGCAAACCAATATTGAACCGCAAATCTCGGTAGTGCATGTATGCGTATGACAGGAATAGACCTAACCCTGAATACATCAACCAGTTGAGGTCGAATTGCATTTCATGGGCGAATCCAAACAATAGTGCACTGGAAAGCATAGCTAGCCAGTTGTTGACACGATTGTCCTTGTTGAAGAAGTAGTTCATGAAGATACCACGGAACACTAACTCTTCAAAGATGGGGGCCAAAATAATTGAGTAGACACCATTCCAAATTGGCATTCTGAGTGACTGTTCGGCAACGGCCTGCTGATTTTCAGGCATGTGAATCACACCAGAGGAAATCAAAAAGCTCCAGAAATATTGGAAACACATCATGCCGACAAAAAGGGCAATCAAAAACCAGATTTTTTTGGCGGTAGTAGGTTTATGACCAAAATGCCGGGGATTATTTTTATCAAGTTGCTGGTAGTAGCGCCAGCCAATTACACCAAGAGCAATCGCAGTGGCAATTAAGCCGACTCCCAACACGTTTTGGGCTTTCACCGGATCATTGGTGTAGAGGCCAGCTAACTGAAAGATTGAAGATGAAATCAAATAAATGGCAACGAAAGCCAACCACTTGACGATTTGAAGCCCCTTAGTTGTTAAGTAATGGGTATTTTTCATCATTAATTAAACACGGTAATTTCAATTCGGTTCTTATCAGGATCAAGAACTGTTACTGAAGTTGCCTTTCTCCTTAGTTCGTTGGTTTCGTGGGGATCCTCAACGATATCCACGAAGTAGTTGATGAGGTGGGAGTGAATGTTTTCCATCGTATCCTTGTCGACAAAGCCGAATTCAACTGGATATTCAACTTTTTCAACCTCTCTGAATTTAATGAAGTGCTTATTTAGTTGAGCACCTTAGGAACCATCAGCGATCTCGATGATGGGTAAATCAAATACTTCATGGTAAAATCTGAGGCTGACCTCAAGGTTAGAAACGGGAATGGTAATGTATTCAACTTCTCTTATGTTCATTGTTTAAACATCCTTTTTTAAAAGTACTTCAATTATATACCATTTTAAGCGTTTGCGAAGGTTGACTCATAATTGAAATAAGAGTAGCGTACTATCATGTACGATTATTTCGAATTTATTAAGGAGCTACATTAAATGCCACTGTTAGAAGTGTCAGATCTTTCGATGAGTTTTGCGGAAAAAGATCTGTACAAGGATGCCGAGTTTCAGTTGGAAAAGGACGATCATATGGGGGTCGTTGGTCAAAATGGGGTTGGTAAATCAACCTTGATCAAGATCATCACCGGAAGTATGCTCCCCTTGTCCGGAGACATTAAATGGCAAAAAAACATTAAAATTGGATATTTGGATCAGTACGCCGACGTTGAAGAAGATTTAACGCTGACCGATTTCTTGCGCACTGCTTTTGCGGATTTGTACGAGAAGAATAAACGACTGACTGAAATTTATGAAGAATACGCCAACACAGGCGACGATAAGTTGATGGAACGTGCAGGGCAACTTCAAGATGACTTGGATGCCGGTAACTTCTATGAGTTGGATACTGAGATTGAACAAACCATCGTTGGTTTGGGGTTAGACAGTATCGGCCGCGATCACTTGGTTGGAAAGATGTCTGGTGGCCAACGTTCAAAGGCGATTTTAGCTAAAATGCTACTTGCAAGCCCGGACGTAATCTTACTGGATGAGCCTACCAACTATTTGGATACTGCCCAAATCGAGTGGTTGATTGATTACATCAACAACTTCAAGGGTGCCGTTTTTGTGGTTTCCCATGATTACGACTTCTTAGAGCAGATCACTAACTGTATCATCAACGTGGCGTTTGGTAAAATTACCAAGTATCGTGGAAGTTTTAAAAAAGCGATGCGCCAACGTGAAGAACGAGAAGAGTTCCAACAAAAGCAATTTGATAAGCAACAAGTTGAAATTGAAAAGGCCGAGCGGTTTATCCGGAAAAACAAAGCTGGTTCTAAATCAACCATGGCCAAGTCACGGGAAAAGAAACTGGCGAGAATGGACAAGGTGGATCCACCTTCGACAAATGTACAAGCTAGCTTTAACTTCCCATTTGCGGACACTGGTTCGCATGAAGCCTTGGTCGTTGAAAAACTTTCTGTTGGGTACAACAAACCACTTTTGGAACCCGTTACTTTCTCAGTAACGATGGGTGAAAAGGTCGGCTTTAGTGGATTTAACGGGGTTGGTAAGTCAACTTTGATTAAGACCATTTTGCAAAAGATTCCTGCTAAGGGTGGGGATGTTAAGTTCTCTCCATCAACTAAAATAAACTACTTTAGCCAGGAACTTTTGTGGGATAATAACCAAATGACACCAATGCAGATTATTTCTGATGAGTATCCTAAGATGAACCAAAAGGCAATCAGAACTAAGTTAGCTAAGTGTGGATTGGACGCCCAAAACGCAATGAAGCCAATTGGCCAACTTTCTGGTGGGGAACAAACCAAGGTCAAGCTTGCTTTGATGGAATTTAAAGAAAGCAACTTCTTGATTATGGATGAGCCTACCAACCATTTGGATGAGGAAACTAAGGAAGCTTTGAAGCGTTCGATTGACCGATTCCCAGGAAATGTTATTATTGTTAGCCATGAGAACAGTTTTTATGACGGCTTAGTCGACAAGGTTCTCAACGTTGAAAAACTCAGCCTTCGTAACCGCGAGGGTATTTAATAGGAGCGTGACGATATGTATCCGCAATTAGATTTAGCAAATGCAACTGGAACTAAAGTAACAATTAAAACTAACCACGGTGACATCCAAATCCAATTGTTTGATGATTTGGCACCAAAGACGGTTAAGAACTTCGTTGAATTATCAAAAAATGATTACTACAAGGACGTAATTTTCCACCGAGTAATTCCTGATTTCATGATTCAAGGTGGCGACCCAACTGGTACTGGTATGGGTGGCGAAAGTATCTACGGTTCAAAGTTTGAAGATGAATTCTCAGCTGAATTATTCAACTTTAACGGTGCTCTTTCAATGGCCAATGCTGGTCCTAACACCAACGGAAGCCAATTCTTCATCGTTTCAAACGAAAATATGCCAGCTAACATGATTCCAGAAATGGAAGCAGCAGGTTATCCAGCAGAAGTCGTTGAAAAGTACAAGAACGGTGGAACTCCTTGGTTGGATCACAGACATACTGTGTTTGGCCAAGTAATCTCTGGTATGGACATTGTTAAGGAAATTAGCAAGGTTGATCGGGATGCATCAGATAAACCACTCGAAGATGTTGTAATTAAAGAAGTAACGGTAGATTAATATAACGAAGAGGCCAATTCCATTGTGGAATTGGCCTCTTTTTCTTGAATTGATTCTACCCCCATTAGCTGTTAAGATTATTTAGTTGGTTAAAATGCTTTAGGTACAGCATTTATAGCCGAATTACATAGGGGGTTCTTATGAAGTCTTTCAACTTTCGCTTCTTCATTCTGGTGTTAATTTCGTTCACACTGGGGTGTGGAGAGTTTCTCGTATCAGGAATTTTAAATGATTTATCAAACTACTTTAACCATTCGCTGGCAAGTGTTGGCTTACTGGTCACGGTTTTTGCCTTAGTCTATGCGATCAGTACCCCAATCATCACTTTGCTGGTAGGCCGTTACCGGTACTATCGGACGTTTGCGGTCCTGATGGTGATTTATATTCTCGGGTTAATAATGAGTGCGACGGCAATCAACTATCCAATCATGGTGATCTCTAGGATTATTACCGCGTCCGTCTCAGGAGCACTGCTTTCAGTTGCCCTAACTTTTGGAAATGCAATTGCTCCAGAGGAAAAGCGCGGGTTTACGATTGCGTGGATTTTCTCTGGTTTTAGTATTGCCAGTGTTGTGGGGATACCTGTCGGCACTTACGTTGCCCACGTTGCCAGTTGGCACGCTGCGTTCTGGGTAGTGGCGATTTTGTCTTTAATTACTTTTGGTTTGGGACTAATTTCGTTGCCCAATGATCTTAGGGCTGGCTATGATGATGACCAAGATAGTCCACTTGTACTTTTAAAAGATCCACTGATTTGGGTAGGGGTACTTGTGCCACTATTCTGGTCTGCCGGAATTAATACTTTCCACACTTACATTGCCCCGATAATCACCGACATTCTACACTTTGGTCCGGTTATGTTGAGTACGTTGCTGGCAATTATTGGAGTTATTTCAATCTTCAGTAGCCAAGCATCTGGAATTTTAGCAAACCATCATGGGTTGCGGAAAATGCCATTTATTTTCATTGTTGAAATCCTGCTGTTTTTAGCTGTTGGTTTTTCATATTCAAACGTAGCCATCGCTTTAACACTGATATTTTTGATGGAATCAATGTTTAACTTTTTAGGTTCATCAATTGAAATTCACTTTTTGGACGTAGCGGAAGAATTTTACCCACAGTCTGTGGTGTTTGCTTCATCGCTTAACCCAGTCTTCTTTAACCTAGGGATTTCGTTAGGATCGGCTAGCGGAAGTGTCATCATTGATGGTCCTGGACTGAGGTATATCAATTATGGAAGCATTGTGTTTATTATTGTGGCGTTTGGCTTGCTAACAATATTGAACAGGATGATTGCGGGTAGAGGATTGAAAGAATAATCGGATTGATTAGCATTCAATTCACCTTTTAGCCACTCCCAATGGAACGTGGTGCGCACGACTTCGAACCTTTCAAACCCCGAAAGTTTCAAAGCTCGACGTTGTCGTAAGTCATGCTGACTAACGACAATTTCACCACTGATTGGGGTGGCTCTAGGGGTGAATTTGGGTAAGTGGAGAGTTAGTCCATATGTGGGCTCACTCTTTTTTGTATAAGAAAAGCCCCACATTAAGGGGCCTCGCTTAATATCTATAAAACCATGAACTACTATTTGTTCGTGCATACCATAATGTTTTACCGTGACCAGCAACATATAGCATAAATCCATCAGGACCCATGTGATAGAACCTGGCAATTTTTATATGTTTACCTCTTGGCAAATCTTGATCCCAAAATCCAGTGGTAAACGTGAATTGGTCTGGAAAATTTTGCTCTATGCATACTACTTGCTTGTGCAGTCTGTTGCGTTGTCAATCCGGTTAATCCCAAAGCAGCCCATAAAAAAACACCTGCAAGACATAATTGTCTTACAGATGTTTTTTTATCCAGCGAACGAACCATTTTCCACTTCTCTAATAAACGTTGCCAAATGATCATAGTACACATCCGGATTATCCACCATATGATGATGGCCACCCTCAGGTGTTGATACAAATCTTGCGTTAGGGATCATTTCAGCCATCCGCTTACCAGTTTCAATTGGCATTGATTCATGTTCACCATAGGTTACCAACGTTGGTACCTTAATGTTCTTTAATTTGTCAGTAAAGTTCCATTCACCCAACTTACCAGTGATAACAAACTCATTGTCACCTTGGAAAGCACCGTAAATATCAGTGTTCATGGTACTGATCAAATGATCAAGGGTTGATGGTTGTTTACGGTCAATGTAGCTCTTGTTCAAAATATCAACGAGTGATTGGTATTCCTCGTTGTCATAATCGTTCTTAGCTTCGCATTCCTTCATGAATGACAATTGTTCAGGAGTAAATGTCTTTTCACGAATTTGTGCCAAGTGGTCAGTATAGTCTTTGATGTTATCGACCATTGATGAAACGATGGCACCCTTCAAATGTTCACCATACTTTTCAGCATACATTTGAACCAATGAGCCACCCCATGATTGACCAATCAAGTAGAATTGATCGATACCTAATTTTTGACGAACTTCTTCAACTTCGTCCAAGAAGTAGTCGTAAGTTAAGATTGAGTCCCTAACTTTTTGGTCTGAGAAATCAGGGCTATCTGAGTACCATGATCCTAGTTGGTCATACATATGAACTTGGACGTTTAGCCCTTGCTTCTTAAGTTGCTTTGCAGCATCTTCCCAATATTCGTGATTGCCACCAGGGCCACCGTGAAGTGCTAACAAATGAATATCGCCTTCACCTTGAGTGTTTGTCCAGAGATGGTAACCGTTATCTAGTGTGATGATCTTAGTTCCTTGACGCATTTTATCACCTGTCCTTTGCAATATAAGTTAAATTATACCACTTTTCAGCACGTGATTTCATCCTCTATTCGATTGGGAGCGTGATGCTTGATTTGTTTAAATCAACAGTGTAGTTGATTTCTTGGTTAGTTCTAATCGTGAAATCAAGGTCGGCTGAGAATAATAGAATCCCAATTTTGTGACCCTTCAAAATGCGGAACACTTCAGGTTCTAAATCAAAGTCGACTTGGTATGATTCTCCTGGAACTACGTCATCAATGTGATAGCTATTTTGGCGGTTTTGCATGTTGATGTGGCCGTCAGTAATCTTTTTGTACTCAGTTGCTTTCTTTTCGGATTCAAACTCCCGCAAGTTATCTTTTCGCCAATTGTAGCCAAGGTTGATTTGCATTGGCTCAAGAACTTGGGGAGTAGGGGTAAGCCGTTTAGCCTTACCATAGTCGACGATTTTGGCACTTAACATTCCCAAATTCTGGTCGCTGGCTACATTAATTGAAAGGTGAACCTTACCATTGATGGTTAGGTCCTCTTCAAGCGGTGCAGAAACTAGCTTAATGCTGTTTTGGTCGACTTTAGATGTGTCGAGCTTATAAAGTTCTGAGCGCCATTTGCTGGTATTGTCACTAAATTCTTTAAACTGTTCGGCTGGCATCTGGTTACTAAACTTGGCGTTACCGTTCACGTTGGTGAACCATTCGTCAGCGAGACTAACTTGCTTCGTTTTCTCGGATCCCCAATTAATGATGGTCTTCCAAGTCTGTTCTTCAGCGTTATCTTGAACAAGAACGTCTGGAAGAACTTTGTCGGCTTGATTCTCGATTCCGTAAAGTTTGTTGACCAGCCAAAGGTTGACCATATCTGTGAAGTCAACGGAGCGGAAGTTGTTTAGGTATTCGTGTTGGCCTTGATGAAGAACGGTTTTTAAGGTGAGGTTATCGTTTTTCAATAACTCCTTTAAGTTGTAAGCATGGGATAGCTTAACGTTCCAGTCATTCAAACCATGAACCAATAGAACGTCTGCCTTCGCTTTGTCAGAATTTAGGTAGTTTCTGGCGTCCCAAAACTTATTGTAATCGCCGGTTTTTCTGTCCTCATCCTTTTCAATTGCCTTTAATTGGTGTTCCCAAGACTGTTTAGTTTCAAGGTATTGGTTAGCCCGTTGTTTCCTTGAGAAAGTCAATTCCGCCAGGATGTCGGCATCTTCTCCTTGGAAACCGCCAGGGGCAACTACTAGACCGTTTTCGCGGTAGTAGTCATACCAGTTAGAAATTCCGGCTTCGACAACTGCAGTCTTCAAGCCGTCGACACCAGATAGTACAGCAGCATTTGCAAGGGTACCAAGGTATGAACGTCCAGTCATACCAACGTTGCCGTTGCTCCACCATGCTTCGATTCCAACCTTGTCAGTCCGGTTCGTGAAGGCGACCCGGTTGTGACTTAACCACTCAATTACAGCTGTAGTTGAAATGGTTTCAGCATCTGAGCCAGTTGTCCGGTAACCATCAGAATCTTTAGTTCCGACTCCTGAAGAGTAAACGACTGCAAATCCATGGGCCAACAAATAATCGTTGAGTGTGTAAGTCCAGGTTTTTGTGAATGATTCTTCTGCTGTATCGGTCATTTGTTCTGGTTTAGTTTCTGGTGGTAATGATGTATTAGGGGCATCGGCAGTCACGTCTACCTTGGTAAAATCATTTGGATCTTTGTGAACAAGCTGGTCCTTAGAAACGTCGTGAGTCAGGTCATCGGCCTGCTTGTCATTAGTTCCCTGGTCGTAAGGGCTAGCAGTGAAGACGACCGGCACCTTGACGCCCTTGTTAGTTTCGTTTGGGCGAATAACCTCAACTTTGATTAAGTCGCGCTTTCCATCATGGTCGGAATCGACTGGCGCTTCGACGTAGACAACTTCGCGAATTAGCTTGGAGGTATTAAACACAGCTTGAGATTTACCGTTGAAAAAGACGGGCTTCTTCAAACCTGAATCTGCACCAAATTGGGCGTAGTAACCTTGACCTGCTAGGTAATCAATCAGTGTCTGGCCAAACTTAGTCCTGGTATTTAGCAGTAAATACCAGGCGTCAATTAGGCCGTCTCGGTCAAATGGGTCTGCGGCTTCAGTAGTTGGTAAGCCAAATTCATGCATTTTTTTGACTGGATCCGTTAAGTCAAAATCCAGGCCAACTTCAAACTGAAGTAGTTGTAAAGCTACATTGTAAAATGCCTCGTGTGAAATAGCAGCATTAGTTTTGGTATACTCGTCAACGCTTTGTTCAGCAGTCGCCATGATGGTGGTTAGGCGATGCTCACGGGTTGAATGGCCCTGATTTTCGAGCAGAAACTTCATCAAAAATTGCCGGTAGAGCATCACAGGGTCTGATACCTTCCTGGTTTTTGGCGTTACAAACCGAATATCTGCTAGCTCCTGAACGATTTTATCGTGGCTAGTTGGTACGTAAGCGAACTGGTTAATTTTCAAAGTAAGTACCTCCGTAACGATTGAATTAAAGTAATTATACATTACCTGACCAATCGCTGTTTTAAATGGCAGAGATTTTTCTAAAATGATAGTATTTAGTTATAAGAAAAAAAGTAGGGAGAATATATGGATTACGTTGGGCAAATTGCATTAATTTTAATAACGACTTTGATTGCATCGGCATTAAGCCAGCGAGTTGGGATGCCAGCAGTTATTGGGCAGCTAATCGTAGGGGTGCTCCTAGGACCTGGAGTTTTTGGCATTCTTGCAAATAATCACCTGATGCACGTTGGTTCCGAACTTGGAGTAATCGTGTTGATGTTTATTGCTGGGATCGAAAGTGACCTCGATTTATTAAAGAAGTATTTCCGGCCAGCAATCTACGTTGCGATGTGCGGAGTCATTGCCCCGATGATTTTGTTCTATATATATGGACAATTTATGGGGCAAGGATTTGAACGCTCGATTTTTTGGGGTGTCATTTTTGCAGCAACGTCAGTTTCAATCAGTGTTGAGGTTTTACGTGAGTTTAAGAAACTTGATACTAGAGAGGGTGCTACCATTTTGGGAGCGGCAGTGGTCGATGACATTATTGCCGTTATCCTGCTAAGTGTTTTTGTTAGCGTATTTGGCGTTGGCGGTGATGGTCAGATGAACTTGGTTACTGCCACGATACTACAGGTGTGCTACTTCATTGGGGTTGTATTCCTGGTTAAATGGGTGGTTCCCTTCGTTCTCAGGTTAGCAGAGCGGTTACCCGTTCACGGAGCGGTCGCAATCGTTTCCTTATCGATTTGTTTATTGATGGCCTACACAGCTGATTTAATTGGGTTGAGTGCCGTTGTTGGGGCCTTCTTTGCTGGGGTGGCTGTTTCTCAGACCAAGTATGAAGGAGAAATTTCCAGTTCGGTCAGTTCAGTTGGCTACACCTTCTTTATTCCAATTTTCTTTGTTAGCATTGGATTGGAAATGGAATTTGATGGCGTCCTAAAGAATATTGGTCTAATTGTGATTATGTCGGTATTGGCAGTAATTACTAAACTATATGGTGGAGCAATTGGGGCAAAGATTGCTAGAATGAACACAACTAGTGCGATGGTAGTTGGTTCAGGAATGATTTCTCGTGGTGAAATGGCGTTGATTATCGCCCAAATCGGAATCTCAGCAAAGTTGATTGCACCAGAATTGTATTCAGAAATTATTATTGTAATCGTGATTTCAACGATTATTGCACCGCTATTCCTTAAGCGGACCATTGCAAAATTAGACAAATTGGGTGAGGGGAGTAATTAATATGGCTACTGAAAACGCAAGTGGAGCAGTTGTTTATCAGATTAGAAACAATATGGTTTGCTACCTACTATTACAAAGTGCTACTGATGACTTTTGGGGATTTCCAAAGGGACACGTTGAAGCGAATGAAAATCTAGTGCAAACTGCGGTACGAGAAATTCGTGAAGAAACTGATTTGGAGACTAAAATTGATACTAACTTCGAGCAGACCTTGGAGTATGACATGAAGAATGGTAATCACAAGGTGGTAACCTTTTATGTAAGTCGGGTACCAGAAGACGTACAAGTTTCCCGTCAAGCTGAAGAAATTAATTCGTTTGGTTGGTTTACCTTTGATAAGGCGTACAATACTTTAACTTATGACAATTTACGTGAGTTACTAAAGTCTGCTGATAGCTACATCAAAACCAAAGAAAAAGTTGGCGATTAAGATGAGTGAACAACGTGTATTTGTAATTACGGGAGCCGCCGGGAGCGGTAAGACCACAGTTAGAAATTACTTGACCAAGGAGTTTAATATGCCCAAGGTCATTACTCATACGACTCGGGCACCGAGGATTCATGAAGAAGATGGGGTGGATTACTACTTTGAATCGGAAGATTCGTTTGGGGATAACCACTATCTGGAATCAGTTTCTTATGCGGGAAATCGGTATGGATCATCATTTGAAGGTCTTGATGAAGCTTGGAAGAGTTCTGACTTCATTACCATTGTTTTGGATACCGCGGGAGCGATTACTTATAAACGTGAGTTGGGTGATAAAGCCGTTGTCATTTTTTTGAAAGTTGATGATTCGAGTACGCTACTCCAACGGATGAAGACCAGGGGAGATGACACCCAGACGTTAGCTGATCGGATTAAGAGCGATGAATATTTGCGAGATTTAACTCTTCCCGAAGAACTTAAGGGTAACGCATTTGTCATTAACAACAATGATTGGGAACGAACGAAACACATTGTTAATGATATTGTTGCAAAATATAAATAATAATGTAAAAATCCTTGCCACGTCAGTTTGTATGTGGCATTTTTTTGTGTTAGGATAAGTTAAATAGTAATAGTAATCGTTACATTTAACGGAGGTAACTAAAATATGCCTGCAGTAGAAGAAGCAACTAAAGTCTTAAAAAGCAATAATTATAAAATTACAAAGCAACGAATCGCGATGATCAAGTACCTTGCGAACACCGCTGACCATAAATATGTAGAAGTAACCGCAATTGACGATTATATGCGTAAGTCATTTCCTAAGATGAGCCATAATACTATCTATAGAAACATTTCTGAATTTGAAGAAATGGGAATCGTTGAAAAACAAGTTCAGGGACAACATCAGTGTGTTAAGTTCCAATGTGACTTTAAAAATGAGCATCATCATCACTTTATCTGTAATAATTGTGGCAAGGTGACTGAGCTTAAGGAATGCCCACTAAGCCCTGAGGTGCTTGAACAGCTTCCCGGTGTTGAAATAACGGGTCACTACTTCCAAATTTACGGTTTGTGCCAAGAATGTGCTAATTTAAAGAATAATTAACGAAAAATTTATCAGAATAACATATATTTGTGGCATAATCTGGTTTAACAATTTGAGTAAGGAAGTGTATCCATGGACAATCGAATCCCACCGTTAATCACGCCGTTTGCGATTTTATCAATTTCACTCGCACTGGGAGCAACTAACGTTGTGGTTAATAAGGTAACTGCTACTAATGAGGGGACACCGGCCCAAACTCAAACAGCAAATCAGCAAAGCCTTTCTAAAAAGATTTATGGTAAGACTGAAAAGCCAAGTAAAAATAGCTCTAGTGCAGAGTTGAAAGATAATACTGATAAGAAGAAAGCCGATAAGAGTAAGGATGATTCAGCTGAGAAAAAAGCTGAACAAACCAAAACTGATGAGCAAAATGACAAAGCGGCCACTGCAACAGACACTGGCACCACAACTAATAAAGCTAAAAAATCGGCAAGTAACACGACAACGTCAGCTAAAGATAAATCTAACTCCGGTACTAAGAAATCTGGCACGGTTACGGGAACAACAAGTAACACCAAGAAAAATGCCAACGCCACCCAGACTGAAAAACAAGGGACTGAGACCACAACTGGGAACACGGCTAACACTGGTGATACTACCACTGGGACGACAGAACCTGAGAAGACTACTGGTACAGCCCGTAGCACTACTGGGAATACTACCCGAACAACTACGCAACAGAATACAACCACTCAGGGAGGTGATGATTAATGTTTAGTTTCTTAGACATGGTTAACCATTACCTTGGGTACTTCAACATTAGTGTCACCTTAAAGAGTAGGATTTATACGATTTTAGGTGCGCTAGGTGACGCATACCTGTTTTACATTTCATACAGGTTTTTGAGTAACGGATACATTCCTCGAGGGTTAATGTTTCTGCTAGTCGCCATCGTGTTGCTTTACTTTGAGATTTGTAACTTCTTTTATTACTTTACAAATCATCAACCGAAGTTTGATTTGACCCCCAAATTGGCTAAAGCCTTACACATCGCTAATAAGCCAAAGAAAACCCAAATTAATTCGCAGATGACTGGCAGTAATGTGGTCACTAATAACATTCCTGCCAACGGGATGTTTGACGATCGTCACGTGATTCCAGCGAAGGTAGAGTGCACACCTGACCAACAACAAAATATCAATCAAATTGTGACGATTTTAAAATCAAAGAACTTGTTACGTGAAGATTATGGTGGTCATTCTGATCGCCAGCTTGCGGAAGTGATCAAGGCAACAGATGGTAAGCCTGTCTTTGCGATTGGTAAGGGAGTCTTGCTGCCATATTTTGATATGAAACGGACGGGTGACCGCTATGTGGTCTACGCCGGGCTTAACCAAGCTGAACAATTTCCAGTTGGTGAGGTTAAAAGAATTGGTTTGCAATCAATCAAGTCGATTGATAAAGAAAATATCAAGTTCTTTTTAGCCTCGGTGACACTGGTTGGTGGACCCTACAAAAAGTACGGTCGTTCAACCTTGATGGAACACCAAAAAGACTACGAAATCGCGATTAAAGTTGCTTACCAAAAGCAAAAATAAAATGAATAGAAGTACTCAAAATGAAGATTAGCTTGAAAAGATTATGAAAGCTAATCTTTTTGTTTTGCCATTATTTTTGCAAAAAAAACTGTACATCTTAGCTATTAATCGGGTAAAATATTAAATACTACCAACTTAAGCCGATAATTATTCGGAATTGATTTATTGAGATAACGGCAGTCTTAGTCGCTATCATTTTGTTTCAATTTTTTTAGGTTAGGTTATTTTACACGGGGGCAGTTTTAACCTATGATTGATTTAGTAATAATTCTTAGACAATTTTAATTAATTGCCCTGAGTTTGGAGGAAATAAGTATGGCAATGATCGAGTTTGATGACGTACAAAAGTATTATGGTGATTTTCACGCGTTAAAAGACATCAACTTAAAGATAGAGGCCGGCGAAACGGTTGTGTTGATTGGACCTTCAGGTTCAGGTAAATCAACCCTAATTCGTACGGTTAATGGACTGGAACCAGTTCAAGATGGTCGCTTGATCGTTAACGGTCAGGATTTAGCAAACCGGAAGACGGATATTAACCGAATTCGGAAGAACGTTGGGATGGTGTTCCAACACTTTAACCTCTATGCTAACAAGACAATTCTTGAAAACATTATGCTAGCACCACGAATCGTTTTGAAACGTGATGAAGCAGAAAACAAAAAGTTCGCAATGGAATTACTAGACCGAGTTGGGTTGGCTGATCAAGCTGAAAAGTATCCAGCACAACTATCTGGTGGTCAACAACAACGAATTGCTATTGCTCGTTCACTAGCAATGAAACCTAAGTGTTTGTTGTTTGATGAGCCAACTTCAGCTCTCGATCCCGAAATGATTGATGATGTTTTGAACGTAATGAAAGATATTGCTCGTGACTCCAACATGACAATGCTGGTTGTTACCCACGAAATGGGCTTTGCTCGTGAAGTGGCTGACCGAGTTATTTTCATGGCTGATGGTCAAATTCTTGAAGATGACAGCAGTGATACATTCTTTAATGGTGAACCTTCAAATGAACGTGCTCGTCAGTTCTTAGGCAAGATTATTACGCACTAAAATCGTTACGTGGAGGGATGCACTATGAAAAAGGTCTACAGGAAGCTTGGACTTTTGCTTGCACTGTTTGTAACGATTATTAGTTTAAGTGCATGTAGTTCAAGCGCTAAAAAAGACGTCTTAGCCGAAGACAAAGCATCGAACACCATTACCTGGGGTGTTAAAGCTGATACTAAGTTATTCGGTTTGATGGACGTTAAAGATAATGAAATTAAGGGATTTGAAGTCGACTTAGCTAAGGCGATGACTAAACAAATCCTCGGCAAAGACGGTAAGGCTCGTTTCTTACAAGTTACTAGTCAAACCCGGATGCCTTTACTTAGAAACGGAAACATTGATGCCATTATGGCAACTATGACCATCACCCCAGAGCGGGCAAAGCAAGTTGACTTTAGTCGTTCATACTTTGACGCTGGGCAAGCAATTTTGGTCAAAGATGGTAGCCCAATTAAGAACGTTAAGGACCTTAATAAGAAGGGCGACGTTGTCCTTGGGGTTGTTGGCTCTAACTCAGTTCAAAACATTGGTAAGTTTGCTCCCAAGGCAAGAGTGCTACAACTAACCGACTACTCACAAGCGCTGACTGCTTTGAAGTCCGGCCAAGGACAAGCACTTACTACCGATAACGGTATCCTTTATGGTATGTCTGTTGAAAACCCTGGCTACTCCGTTGTTGGTGGAACATTCACTAACGAACCTTACGGAATTGCGGTTGATAAGGGTCAAACTAAGCTACAAAAAGCAATGAATGGTGCCCTCACCAAGGTTGAAAAATCTGGTGAGTACAACAAGTTACTAAACAAGTGGTTCGGAAATGTTAAAGGATTCAATTTGAAGGAGGCGTACAGACAATGATAAGTATTTTTCAAAATTATGGAGGCCTTCTTCTCCAAGGATTCTGGCAAACAATTCTATGTAGTTTGATTGCGTTGTTCTTTGCGTTGATCATTGGTTCTGCATTCGCTATTTTGGAAGTTATGCCAAACAAGTTGGTTCATGTAATCGCTAAGGCATACATCGAACTATTCCGGAACATTCCGCTACTAGTTATCACAATGTTTTTCTACGTGGTTATTCCAATGTACGTGGCAAAAATTAGTGGGTTTGCTTCTGGAACAATTGGTCTGACACTTTACTCATCAGCGTTTATTGCTGAAACTGTTCGTTCAGGAATTCAATCGGTTGATCCTGGACAAATGGAAGGTGCCCGTTCAAATGGTTTGACCTTCTGGCAATCAATGCGTTACATAGTGTTGCCACAGGCCTTTAAGTACGTTATCCCACCATTGGGAAACCAATTTATCAACTTAATTAAGAACTCATCAGTTCTAGCCTTCGTTGCTGGATTTGATTTGATGTACCAGGGTAACGTTATTGCTTCTGACTCACTACAAAGTATGAGTGCTTATATGTGTGTCGGAGTGCTTTATTTGGTAATCACATTGCCATTGAGCTACTATATGCGTCACCTTGAAAAGAAAATTGCTGCTTAAAAGGAGGAATCAAATATGTTAAACGTATTAGGTGCATATTCATGGGTTAACATCCGGTTCCTTCTTGAAGGAGCTTGGGTCACTGTTTTTGTTTCAGTCCTTTCAATTTTATTTAGCTACATTTTAGGGGTTATCTTAGGAATTACCCGTTACGTTAATATCAAATGGTTGTCACCAATTGTTGGGTTCATTATTGATATCATTCGTAACTTGCCATTGATTTTGATAATCTTCTTTACCTACTTTGGTTTGCCACTTCTAGGCTTTAAGCCAGCGCCAATTTGGGCATCAATTATGGCGCTTTCAATTTTCGAAGCTGCCATGGTTGCTGAAATTGTGCGTGCCGGAATTGCCTCGATCCCAGTTGGTCAAATGGAAGGTGCTCGGGCCAATGGACTTACTTATTGGCAAGGTTTGTGGCACATTGTGTTACCCCAAGCCATTAGAAATATGATTCCTGCCATCGTTTCTCAATTCATTTCCTTAGTTAAGGATACTTCACTGGCAACTATCATTGTGCTGCCTGATTTGATGAACCATGCGCAAATCATTTATGGTCAGAATACTAATTACACAATTCCAATGTTTATTGCATTGGCGGTTATTTACTTTATCGTTTGTTACTCACTTTCACTGTTTGCCTCATACCTTGAGAGACGTCAGAAGAAGTCTATTGCCCAAGACCCTGAAGATGAAGATGTTCAGGGTGGAGATATGCCGCTGCAATAGGGATTCATTACAGAAAGCTGAACACCAATTACGGTGGTTCGGCTTTTTTTGTATCCCAAATCAAATTTATGTTGTAATCAAGTTTTGCAGATGATAACGTATATTTATACGTTTTTGACGAAAAAGGAGTTATTAAACTATGGAAAAACAGCAGAAAATTCAGATTTTATCTGATCTGATTGCAATTCGATCAGTGAACGATAATGAAGCACAGGTTGCTGATTACATCTCAGGGTTATTTGAACCTTATGCAAATAAGGGAGTGGATATTCAAAGAGTTACATATGCGCCTGGAAGAGATAACTTGGTGATTACGATTGGAGAAGGCCCATCAACACTTGGCTTTTCTGGTCATGAGGATGTGGTTGCTGCGGGTGATCCTGCTGATTGGAGTAGCGATCCGTTTGAAGCAACTATCAAAGATAACAAACTATACGGTCGTGGTGCTACTGACATGAAGAGCGGCTTGGCAGCACAACTCATTGCTATGTTAGAGATGCTTGAGTCAGATAGTGTTCCAGGAAAGATAAAGATGTTTGCAACAGTGGGTGAAGAAACTGGGGAGTATGGTGCTGCTCAATTGACTAAAGCTGGATACGTTGACGGAATTGGTGGACTGATTATTTCGGAGCCGGGTGATGGCATGAGCCGAGTTGGCTTTACGTCTAAAGGAGTTATTGATTACATCATCACTTCTGTTGGTAAGGGTGCGCATAGTTCTCGTCCAGAAAAGGGAGTCAACGCTATTGACCCTTTGGTTGATTTTGCTACTGAAGTTAGATCTGTGATGGCCAAATTTGATAAGGAGAACCCGGTTCTTGGCAAGTTGACTCACGTTCAAAGTGTCATTAGTGGTGGGGTACAAATTAATAGTGTTCCTGCTAAGGGGATCATGAAGGGAAACATTCGCACGATTCCAGAATATCCTAATCAAGTAGTTTTTGATGCGTTGAATGGGTTGGTGGAGAAGTTGAATCAAAGGCCGGGTTTTGATTTATCGATAAAATATAGCTTTCCAGAAGAAGCAATGCCCGGGGATGAAAACTCGCCATTTATCAAGTTGCTCAAAAAGGTTCATGATGGGATGTTTGATGAACCATTGGAAGCAGTTGGGCAAACCGGCGCAAATGATGGTCAAGAATTTCTTCATGCAAAGGGTGACTTCAGTATTGCTCTATTGGGACCTGGTAACGATACTTCCCACCAAGTTGATGAGTATGTAGACTTAGATGTCTATCTCAAATCAATTGATTTTTATAAACAGTTAGCAGTTGAATTCTTCGCAAAGGAGAAATAAATTATGAATCAAATCGATGAAAAAAAGTCTAAACGGTTAAAGATGCCGTCAGCGTTTACGATTTTATTTGGTCTGATTGCGCTGATTGCTGTTCTGACCTGGGTTATTCCAGCTGGGACGTACTCAACGACATCAGATGGAACGCTAATCAGTGGAACCTACAAAACAGTTGCTAGCCATACCCAAGGACTTTGGGATGTTTTAATGGCACCAATTATTGGGATGATTGGAAATAAGCAGACCACTGGAGCCATTGAAATTTCGATGTTTATTTTGGTTATTGGTGGATTTCTTGGCGTTGTCAATAAGACAGGTGCCTTAGATGACGGTATTCGAGCCATTGTTAACCGTTATCGAGGACATGAAAAGCGCCTCATTATCGTATTAATGATTTTGTTTTCAATTGGTGGTTCAACGTACGGAATGGGTGAAGAAACGATGGCATTCTTCCCATTGTTGATTCCAATTATGATGGGGGTTGGCTATGATTCTTTGGTTGCAGTGGGAATTATTTTGCTTAGCACCAGAGTTGGTGATTTAGCATCAACCGTTAACCCGTTTGCAACAGGAGTGGCTTCAGGAATTATCAAAATATCCCCTGGGGTTGGCCTGTTTTCTAGAATTATTTTATTAATTATCGTTACTGCAATTGCAATTTTATTCGTGCTTCATTACGCAGAAAAGATTCGAAAAGATCCGACAAAGTCATTAGTATATCAGCAACGTGATAAAGATATGGAAACATTCTCTGTTGCTGCCAGGACAGCTGAACCTAAGCCACTGACAAAGAATCAAAAAGGGGTACTAGTTGTATTCTGTCTAACCTTTGTAATCATGATTATTGGATTAGTGCCTTGGACGAGTATTAACAGTCACTGGACGTTCTTTGATAGCTTTAATAGCTTGATCACTAAAAACACATTTTTAGGAACTATCCTTGGTAAAGATATCGTTTCATTAGGTAATTGGTACTTTAATGAAATCACTTTGCTATTCTTATTGATGTCGATTGTAATTAAGTTTGTGGGGCACATAAATGAATCTGAGTTTATTTCATCGTTTATGGGTGGAATGGCAGAACTTTTAAACGTAGCTATTATTGTTGCGGTTGCTAGAGGGATTCAAGCAATTATGAATAGTGGGATGATTACTGGGACGATTCTTCACTTTGGAGAAACCGGCTTGAGTGGATTGCCTAAACCGGTATTTGCCATTTTGGCATTTGTATTCTTCTGTGTGCTATCAATCGTAATTCCGTCAAGCTCTGGTTTGGCTGCAGCTACGATGGGCATTATGGGTTCGTTAGCGGCATTTTCACACGTAGACGGCAGTGTAATGGTTTCTGCATTTCAAGCATCATCGGGGTTGATTACTGCGATTACACCAACCTCAGCCATTCTGATGGGGGCACTAGCCTTATCTCATATCAGTCTAATCACTTGGTGGAAATGGACCTGGAAACTAATAGCAATGTTATTTATCATCACTTGTGCCTTCTTAGGAATTGTGGCAGTTTTATAAATGCATATAAAAACGACCAATCTCAAGATTGGTCGTTTTTTCGTACTTATTAATCAATTTCTTCTTCTGCCGGACCATTATCTGGTTCACCAGCATGTTTTTTACTTTGGTAATAGAACACTGGAATTCCAATGATAACGAAGACAAATGAAGTTAATACTCCAACTAAGTCTGATTGGATTTCACTAACAATCACGAACAATGAACCAAGGATGGCAACGATTGGCGTGATTGGGAAGAGTGGAGTTGAGAATACTCGTTTCTTACCAGCATTCCGCTTTCTGAGCAAGAATACACCAACGAAGGCCATTACGTAGAAGCAGTAAACCGTAAAGATACATAGTTCTGATAAACGGTCAGCGTTAGCAAAAACAATCATCAAAGCAACGATTGCTAGTTCACCAACAGTTGAAAAGATTGGTGTGTGACTCTTTGGGTGAAGGTATGAGAGAGTCTTTGAAAATGGTAGTTGGTTCCGACGAGCCATTGCGTACATGATCCGTGGGAAAGTCATAATCTTACCATTCATACAGCCCACGATTGAAATAATAATTCCAATACTTAGAATCTTACCACCAACGTCACCAAAGGCTTGATTGGCAATGTAAGGAATTGCACTAGTTCCGAGTGAGTGAATCTTTTCAGCAGGAATTGCTCGATAAACCCCAAAGGAAACTAACAAGTAAATTGCCAAAACTGCAAGGATCCCGTAAGTAATTGCTTGTGGCAATAATTTACGAGGGTTCTTGATTTCACCACCAAGGTTAGCAACTAGGATCCAACCATCAAAGGCGAACAGCGTTGCTAGGATGGCAACACCAAAGTTACCAGCAGTTGCATGAACCTCTGAAATACTTTGACCGAAGGCATCGTGTTTACCGAAGAACAAACCAAAGATGATCAGTGCTCCAACCGGAACGAGCTTACATAAAGTTGTAATAATAGCAAAAGTTGCTCCGTATCGGTTTGAAAACAGGTTTAAAATTCCAACGGCGATAACTGTACCGATAGCAAGTGGAATGTTCCAGCTTGATGGGAAACCAAAGAAGTCAGACAACAAAATTGCTAGGTAGGCACCAAGAGAAGCAATCATTGCTGGGCCGTAAATAATGATTTGCATCCAGCCAGATAGGAATCCCCAAAGCTTACCGTACAGTTTTTCCATGTAGACATATAAACCACCAGTTTGTGGTAATTGTGAGGCAATTTCAGCAATTGTCAGACCAGCAGTTAGAGTTAAAATCCCACCAGCTATCCATGCTAGCAATCCCATCGTGGTTGAGCCAGCGTCATCCAAAACGGCTGATTGTCTAACGAACACACCGGCACCAATAATCGTACCGATAACTAATGATAGTGCTGACCATAAACCTAGGTCACGGTCTAGTGAAACCTTCTTTTGATTATCTTGTTGCATAGCAAAAACTCCTTCTCATTTGCCAGGGGCTAATCTTCCTCTGGGAGGATGTAGCCGCCATATCTCTTAAAATCAACGTCATTAAGCTCTACTTTGATCATTGTACCGTTGGCATCATAGTCGGTAGAGATGACGTTAGTATTGTCATTTAAATATGAAATGATGTCGCCTTTGTCAAACGGAATCATCAATGTGACTGTGTGGTAATTATCAAAAATCTTTTCCTTAATAATTGAAACCAATTGTTGAAGTGATGATTCATCTAGGGCTGACATTATTAGGTTATCGCCTTCGCGACTTGGGAAGGTGACTTCTAACTTGTCTGCCTTGTTAAACGCGATGATGGTTGGAATACCGGTGACGCCAACGTCATTTAACGTATCTTCAGTTGTTTTCATCATCAAATCGCGATTTTCGTCTGAATAATCAACCACTTGAATTAGTAAGTCAGCGTTAGCAGCTTCAGCCAAAGTTGATTTAAATGCTTCAACCAGTTGGTGAGGCAGTTGGCTAACAAATCCAACGGTATCACTTAGTAAGAACGTTTTTGAATCTGGTAAAGTCAGCTTTCTAACTGAGGTATCCAAGGTTGCAAATAACATGTTCTTAACCATTACTTGTTTGTCGACATTTTCACCGAACAAGTTGATCAATCCGTTCATAACGGTAGACTTTCCAGCGTTGGTATATCCAACTAAGGCAACTGTTGGTAGGTTACTCTTATCACGCTGCTTGCGTTTAACATCAGAGGCTTTACCTAGCTCCTTAAGTTCGTGACGAACGTGTGAAATTCGGTCTTGTAAGGTCCGTCGATTTAATTCCAATTGTGATTCACCAGAACCACGGTTGGTAAATCCTCCGCCACCACCGGAACCTGTTTGCTGGTCAAGACGTTGACTAGCTGAGGTATGCAATCTAGGCATTTGGTATTGCAATTTAGCGAGCTCAACTTGGAGTTTAGCTTCACGGGATTGTGCTCGGTTGGCAAAGATTTCTAAAATCAACCCGGTTCGGTCGATGATTTTAGCATTGGTTTGCTTTTCAATATTCCGAATTTGACTTGGTGATAGTTCGTCGTTAGCAACCACTGTGTTAGCACCAGTGTCTTGAACCACTGTGGCAAGTTCTTCAATCTTTCCTTTACCAAAGTAGGTTGATGCGTCTGGACGATCTAACTTTTGAATCAATGTTTCGGTCACAGTCATGTTATTTGCTGTGGCTAAATTATTTAATTCTTCTATTGAATAGTTAAAATTTTTAGACCCGCGATTTAGGCCAATTGTAATTACGGGAGTTTTTTCTTCGAGTTCTGTCATTGACTGCCTCCTGATTTGATGTGTCTTAGTATAGCACACAAGTGTTTAATTTTTGTAGACAAATTGTTTTTTTCATCACTTTGTAACATAAACATTTCTGAGATTAAATAAAATCTAATTATTAGCACTGTAATATCAGCGTTTATGAATGATTTGCAAGGCTGATTAGCGATTACATTAAAATGAAATGTTGATTTTAATCTAATTTTAATTTAAAATTAAGAACATTATACAAGTAGAGGGTGAAAGTGAATGAAGTTGAAGAGTGGTATTAAGATTGCCGGTTTAGCTCTATTGTCTGGACTGGTACTTGCAGGGTGTGGGAAACAATCCTCATCTGAATCAAGCAAGAAAGAAATTAGCTGGATGCAGATCAACAGTTTGACAACAATGGATCCTTCAAAGGCGACTGACCAAATTTCTGGCCAGACGCAAAATGGAACTAATGAAGGTTTGCTAAGAATGTCGACTGACAACAAGGTTATTCCGGGAGTAGCCAAGAATTACACCATCTCTAAAGATGGAAAAACTTGGACGTTTAACTTACGGAAATCTAAGTGGAACGACGGTAGTGCTGTTACAGCCCAGGACTTTGTCTATGCTTGGCGGCGAACGTTAAATCCCAAGACTGCCTCACAATACGCATACATATTTGACCATATTAAAAATGCTAACGAGGTCAACACTGGCAAAAAGCCGTTGAGTGCGTTGGGAGTTAAGGCCGAAGGTAAATATAAGCTGGTAGTTACTTTAGCTAAACCCCAAAGCTACTTCAAGTATTTGGTTGCCCAGTCTTACTTCATGCCCCAAAAGGCGAGCTACGTTAAGAAATTTGGTGCCAAGTACGGGACAACAGCTAATGATTTGGCATACAACGGTCCTTTCGTTTTGAAAGGCTGGAATGGGACCAATGATACTTGGACCTTAGTTAAGAACAAGAATTACTGGAATGCTAAGGCAGTTAAGTTGAACAAAATTAATTTCCAAACAGTTAAGGATCCTTCGACAGGATTGAATCAGTACCAAAGTGGCAAACTTGACGTGGTTACGTTAAGTGGCCAACAGGTTAAGAACTACAAGAATAATAAGGAATTTGCTTCACGGAAGGTCGCTTCGACTTGGTATCTTGAAATGAACCAACGCAAGATTCCATTCTTTAAGAATAAGAATATACGTAAGGCAATTTCATTAGCAATTGACCGTGATCAATTGGCAAACAAGGTGCTAGCCGACGGTTCAGTTGCTGCCAAAGGGTTTGTAGCAACTGACATGTCACTTCACGATGGCAAAGATTTTGCAGACGCATCATACGTTAAGGGTGCAGTTAGTCAAAATCTCGCCCAAGCTAAGAAGTACTGGGCAAAGGGAATGAAAGAAGAGGGCAAAAAATCAGTTTCATTCACATTAATGGGTGATGATACAGACCAAGCCAAGAAGACAAATGAGTTTGTTCAAAGCCAATTGTCAAAACTGCCTGGGTTTAAGGTAACTAACCAGAACTTGCCATACAAGACGAGATTACAACGCTCTGCTGATGGTCAATTCCAGATGGTACTTTCAGGGTGGACTGGTGACTTCCCAGATCCAATTACATTCTTATCATTGATGACATCTCACAACACTTATAACAATGGTCGTTGGGGCAATAAACAATATGATAAGTTGATTGCGAATGCTGAAGGTAAAGACGCTAACAATACTGATAAACGCTGGGACGATATGGTTCAAGCTGAAAAAATATTGGTAAATGATGAAGGGGTCGTTCCACTTTATCAACAAGTTACGCCACAGCTGGTTAAATCAAACATCAAAGGAATTCAATTCTTCCCAACAGCACCAATTTGGGACTGGAGTAAAGTAACGATCAAATAGAACAAATAAGGACCGGCGATATCCAAAAGATGGATATTTTGTCGGTCCTTATTCATATTTATAAGGCTAAATAGTTGACAATCATTAGAAAAAATGAGAATGACTCTTGCTTGATGAAATGAAACTATTTTGGATGATGAAATTCCACTAATAAACCTTGATATAATTTATTTTTCAGTCGGTTCAGGGCTTGAACCGGTTTCAGTAAAACGCATTAACTGTTACTACTATGATGCGTGGTGGCGTTTATGAGTGTTTGTTAAGTAAAAATGATAATGAAAAACAAAATAAAAATGTGCCTTTAGCATTGATTTTAATTTAATTTTAATCTAAAATATATCTATTCTGAATACAGAAAATAAGAGGGGTGCTTATTATGAAATTAAGCTCAGTTGCAAAATTGGGTGGAGTTGCTGTCTTCGCTGCTTTAATCTTAGCAGGTTGTGGTAGTAATTCTTCTCAAGGTGGCAGTTCAAAGACTTTGAACTGGACCGAAAGTGCTAACTTACCAACTATGGATTTGTCAAAGGCTACTGATATTGTGTCAGGTCGGATGACAAACTCTACTGGTGAAGGTTTATTACGTTTAGCTGCCAACAACAAAGTTGTTCCTGGTGTTGCTAAGAGCTACAAGGTTTCTAAGGATGGAAAGACTTGGACTTTCAACCTTCGTAAATCAAATTGGAGTAATGGTAAGCCAGTTACTGCTAAAGACTTCGTCTACTCATGGCAACGGACAGTTAATCCAAAGACTGCATCACAATATGCATACATATTTGGCAACATTGTGAATGCTAACAATGTCAACACTGGCAAACTACCACTTTCTAAGTTAGGGGTAGAAGCTAAGGGAGACTACAAGCTAGTCGTTCACTTGATCAAGCCACAAAGTTTCTTCAAGTACATGGTTGCTCAAACTTACTACTTCCCAGAAAATAAAGCCGCTGTTCAAAAGAACGGTTCTAAGTACGGTACTACAAGTAAAGCACTTGTATACAACGGACCATTCAAGATGACTAACTGGAACGGTACTAACGATTCATGGAAGTTAGTTAAGAATAACCAGTACTGGAACAAGAACAAAGTTAAGTTAGATGCGGTTAACGTTCAAGTTATCAAGGATCCATCAACTGCCTTGAACAGTTACCAAAGCAACAAGATTGATTTCACCACCCTTAACGGTACTCAAGTTAAGCAATACAAGAATAACAAGGAATACCACGTTAACAAGGAAGCTTCAACATTCTATCTAGAAATGAACCGTAAGAAGGATCCGATCTTCAAGAATGCTAATATCCGTAAGGCCTTGTCATACGCAATCGACCGTAAGCAAATGGCTGACAAAGTGTTAGCTGATGGTTCAACTGCTCCTAAGGGCTACGTTCCAGCAAACATGTCTAAGCACAATGGTAAGGACTTTGCTGATGCTGCATACTCAAAGAACGGTGTTTCATACAACTTAGCTCAAGCTAAGAAGTACTGGGCAAAAGGTTTGAAGGAAACTGGTAAGAAGTCAGTTACCTGGAACTTACTTTCTGATGATACAGATGGTGCTAAGAAGTCCACAGAGTTTGTTCAAAGCCAACTCGAAAAACTTCCTGGCTTGAAGATCAATAACCAAAACTTACCATTCAAGACTCGTCTTTCACGTTCAACTGATGGTAACTTCGATTTAGTAATTACCGCTTGGATTGCTGATTACCCAGACCCAAGTAACTTCCTTGATTTGATGACTTCAACCAACTCACAAAACAATGGTAAGTTTAAGAACGCTGAATACGATAAGTTAGTCAAGGATTACGGTGGTAAGGATGCCAACAATGAAACTGCTCGTTGGAATGACATGGTGAAGGCTGAAAAGATTTTAATGGATCAAAACGCCATCATCCCACTTTATCAAACAGGTAAATCTGGTTTACTCAAGTCAAGAGTCAGTGGATTTGAATACTTCCCAACATCTCCAGAATATGGATTTGAAAATGCGTCAGTTAAGTAATTAAACACAAAGTTTACCCAATTGAGACTGGTTAATCTTCCAGTCTCTTTTGCGGTATTACGTACCTAAAAGAAATGAGAGGAATCTCGTATGGTTAAGTATCTCGGAAAAAGAATTTTTTATATTCTTGTTACTTTATTCTTGGTAACAACAATTACCTTTTTCTTGATGAAATACATGCCAGGGACACCGTTTACTAACCAAGCAAAGATGTCACCTGAACAGATTCACCAAGTTAAAGAACAATATGGACTAACTAAGCCACTCTGGTATCAATATTTGGCATATCTTGGTGGGGTTGTTCATGGTGACTTTGGAACCTCATTCCAATTTAGTGACCAACCAGTTTCATATCTGATTGGAACTAGAATTGGACCTTCTCTACAATTGGGTGCTCAAGCCATGGTTGTCGGTGTTATTGCCGGAATCATCTTGGGAGCCTTCGGTGCCGTTAAGAAGGATACTTGGGCTGATACCGCAGCAACTATCGTGGCTATCTTAGGAATTTCAATTCCTTCATTCGTTTTGGCCATCCTGTTGCAATACTACCTAGGGCTTAAATTGAAGCTCTTCCCAATCGCTGATTGGCAAGGATTTGCTTATACGGTTCTACCAACGTTAGCGTTGGCGGCCGCGCCACTGGCTGAGTCGGCCAGGTTTATGCGAACCGAAATGGTTGACGTGCTTAATTCGGACTATATTGAGCTGGCAAAGGCCAAGGGACTCAATAAGTTCGGGATTATTTACCACCACGCCTTGCGGAACAGTTTGATTCCGCTGGTTACCATCGTGGGTCCACTAGCCGTTAACATTATGACTGGTTCAATGGTTGTTGAAAACATCTTCTCAATTCCCGGAATTGGTGAGCAATTCGTTAAGTCAGTTTTGACTAACGATTACCCAACCATCATGGGATTGACGATTATGTACAGTTTCATGTTGTGTGTTGTGTTGTTGATCACTGATATCATGTACGGAATCATTGATCCACGAATTAGAATTAACAAGTAGGAGGAAGAGAATAATGGCAGATAATGCTAAGAAATTATCACCAGATGATTTCAAGTTAATGTCCGACACTGGTCAGGCATTCTTGGATCGCGAAAAAATTTCAGCGCCATCATTAACTTTCTTACAAGATTCGTGGCGTAGATTGAAAAAGAACAAAGCAGCAATGGTTTCATTGATTATCCTAGTGATCATCATTATCTTGGCGTTCACTTCAAGTTTCTGGCAACCACATAATCCAAATGCAACCAATCCTAACTTGGCAAACTTGCCTCCTAAGATTCCTGGAATTGACATTAACGGATTTAACGGAACTTTGAATCAGTCGGGAACAAGAGTTGATGCTTATGCTCAAGCCGGTGCTGGTAAGGGGATTCACTACCTTATGGGTACTGATTACCTTGGTCGTGACTTGTTCTCGCGGGTACTTTACGGTACTAGAATTTCATTGATCATCGCCTTAGTTGCCAGTTTCTTCGACCTAACCATTGGGGTTCTTTACGGAATCGTTTCAGGTTGGAAGGGTGGCCGAGTTGATAACGTTATGCAACGGATTATTGAAATTATGCTTTCAATTCCATACATCGTTATCATGGTGCTTTTGATTTTGGTATTGAAACCAGGTATGAGTGCCATCATCTTGGCTATCGCCATTACCAGCTGGATCAACATGGCCCGACTGGTAAGAGCTCAAACTTTGGAACTTAAAAACCAAGAGTTTATCTTGGCAGCAAGAACTTTGGGTGAAAGCCCACTTAAGATTGCCTTTAAGCACCTTTTGCCCAACTTGAGTAGTGTTATCATCATCAACATGATGTTCACTATCCCAACCGCAATCTTTAACGAAGCGTTCCTTTCATACATTGGTATCGGAATTAGTGCTCCACAAGCCTCACTTGGTACTTTGATCAGTGATGGCCAAAAGAACTTCCAATTCTTGCCTTACCAAATGTGGTATCCAGCAATCGTGCTGTCAATTTTGATGATTGCATTTAACATCCTCGGTGATGGTTTGCGTGATGCATTCGATCCAAAGAGTAGGGAGTAGGTGATTTTGAGATGGAAAATGAAAAGAATGTGCTAGAGGTTAGAAATCTCGAAATCAACTTTAAGACGTACGCAGGTACGGTTAACGCTATTCGTGATGTTAGTTTTGATTTACGTAAGGGTGAAACCCTTGCAATTGTTGGGGAATCTGGTTCAGGTAAGTCAGTTACGACTCGTTCAATCATGGGACTACTTGCAAACAATGCGGTGGTTGCCAATGGTTCAATTACGTACAAGGACCAAGACCTATTAAAGAAGTCAGATAAAGAAATGGATGAACTTCGTGGTAAGGATATCGCTGAAATTTTCCAAGACCCAATGACTTCACTAGACCCAACTATGAAAATTGGTAAACAAATCGCTGAACCTTTGATGATCCATAAAGGGATGAAGAAGGAAAAGGCGTATGCTCAAGCATTGGAAATGATGAAGTTAGTTGGTATCACTGACGCTGAAAAGCGGATCAACAACTATCCTCACCAATTCTCAGGTGGTATGAGACAACGGATCGTTATTGCGATTGCGTTGGTCAACTACCCAGAAATCTTGATTGCTGATGAGCCCACCACTGCGTTGGACGTTACAATTCAAGCTCAGATTCTTGATTTGATGAAAGAACTTCAGGAAAAAATCAACACTTCAATTATTTTCATCACCCATGACCTTGGTGTGGTTGCCGGAATGGCTGACCGGGTTGCGGTTATGTATGCTGGAAAAATTGTTGAGTATGGTACCGTTGACGAAATTTTCTACAATCCTAAGCACCCCTATACTTGGGGATTGTTGAACTCAATGCCAACCCTTGATACTGAAGGTTCAGAATTACCATCAATTCCAGGAACACCGCCTGATTTGTTGGATCCACCGGCAGGGGATGCGTTTGCTCCAAGAAATCCGTACGCCTTAAAGGTAGATACGGAACAAGAACCACCTTTCTTTAAAGTTTCAGACACTCACTATGCTGCAACTTGGTTATTGGACGAACGGGCACCAAAAGTGACCCCTCCAGATCCAATTATTCAACGTCAAAAGCACTTTGCTGAGTTGGTCGAAAAAGAGAAGAGCCGTAGTTTAGGCGCACACGTTAATGAACAGGAGGAACAACTTTAATGGATTATTCAAAAGCCAGAAAAATACTGGAAGTTAGCCATTTGAAGCAATACTTCAATATTGGCAAACCAAATGAAGTTCATGCGGTTGATGACATCAGTTTTGACGTGTATGAAGGTGAAACCTTTGGGTTAGTTGGTGAATCAGGATCAGGTAAGACGACTACTGGTCGGGCTATCATCCATTTGTACGAACCAACTGAAGGTGAAATTACGTTTGATGGTCAAGATGTGTCTAAGTTAAATACGAAGGAAAAGCGTCAGCACTTCCGCCGTGAAATGCAGATGATTTTCCAAGATCCATACGCTTCATTGAACCCAAGAATGAAGGTTAAGGATATCGTTGCTGAAGGAATTGATATCAACCACCTTGCTACTAGTAAGGAAGACCGTTCAAAACAAGTTGAAGACTTATTGGAAACTGTTGGGTTGAACAAAGACCATTCAAGCCGTTACCCACATGAATTTTCAGGTGGTCAACGTCAACGTATCGGGATTGCCCGTGCATTGGCTGTGCAACCACAATTTATTATCGCTGATGAACCAATTTCAGCACTTGATGTTTCGATTCAAGCCCAGGTCGTTAACTTGCTCAAAAAGTTGCAACGGGAAAAGAATTTGACATACTTATTCATTGCCCATGATTTATCAATGGTTAAGTACATCAGTGACCGAATTGGGGTTATGCATTATGGAAGAATGCTAGAAATTGCGTCATCTGACGAAATTTATGCTCACCCATTGCATGACTACACTGCCAGCCTACTATCAGCTGTGCCTGTCCCAGATCCTGATTACGAGCGTACTCGGGTTCAAAAGGACTATGATGCCAGCCAAGAGTTTGATGGTAAGGAAAGAAAACTTGTAGAAATCGTGCCACATCATTGGGTACGAGCAAGTGAAGATGAAATTCCTATGTACAAGGAACGGGCAATGGCCGCTCCGAAGACTAACAACAATTAAGAGAAAGCCGCGAATGAAAGTTCGCGGCTTTTTTTGTGTGCAATATTTATGAGGTTAGGGTTCAATTCACCTTTTTTGCACTCCCAATGGAACGTGGTGCGCACGACTTCGAACCTTTTAAAAACCAAAAAGTTTCAAAGATCGACGTTGTCGTAAGTCATACTGACTAACGACAATTTCACCACTGATTGGGGTGCATTTAGGGTGAATTGAAGGGCAACAAATTGTGTAAAAAAAGGACCACAAGATTATTCTTGTGATCCTTGATTGTTGTTGATAATGTGGGCACTGTATGCAGAACGACCTCCAACCTCAGACTTTTCTCTTAGCTACAAATTTGGCCTTGCGCACTTCGTTTGCTCAATTCAAAATTTTAAGCTAATGCTCAAAGTCTCCCGAGGTTGTCGGCACTCTACACAGAACGGCCTCCCTAAGCAATCATCTCCGCCTAATAAAAAAGTGAGACCGCGCACTTCGTTTGCTCGCTCCCACTTTTTAAATTAGTGCTCAATGATTCCCGCTTGCAGTCGGCACTCTACCTAGAACGGATTCACCCAGCAGTTCACTCGCCTAAGTACAAATTTTTGTCCGCGCACTTCGTTTGCTCACCCAAAAATTTGCAACTTAGTGCTCGTGAACTACCGCTGGGTTCAGCACTCTTCGTAAATCGGCTTCGCTAAACATTCATCTCCCTTAACGTTAAATCTCAACCGCGCACTACGTTTACTCGCTTTCGATTTTTCCGTTAATGGTCGATGAATCCCGTTTAGCTCAGCACTCTTTCCCTAATCCACCTTATTAAAATATTCCACCTGATAGTTTTTACCATCCCAGTTCACCTTGGTCACACTACCATTCTTCGTTGACACATCAACCGGAATGTCGCTCCAATGGCTCACTAGGTTTCTAATCAATGTTCCGTGGGTTGCCACCAAAATCTGGTCGCCATCCTTCGCGTTGGCAATCATCTTTTCAACGCCAGGAACAAATCTCTTCCAGAAATCCTTACCTGACTCAGCGTCACCGTATGGATCGGCAGCAGCAATCTTATCCTCTGCAGCTTCAATTCCATAACGACCAATCATTTCGTGAAATGAATTGTCCCCTGTTGGACCACCAATTGTATGCCAAGTCTTAACGTCATCTTCACCTTCGAAGTAACCGAAGTTAAGTTCACGCAGCTCTTCTAATTCAGTTGGTACATCGATAGCAACTGGATTTTCAGCCAGCATTAACTTAGCAGTTTGAACAGCACGACGAGCGTCACTTGAGTAAGCAGCGGCAAACTTAATGTCGCTAAGACGCTTTCCGGCGTCTTTGGCATCGTTGATTCCCTTTTCTGTGAGGGGAGAGTCAGCGTAACCTTGAATTCTGTGGTATTTGTTTAAAAATGTTTGTCCATGGCGAACAAAGTACAGTGAGATTGTCATCTTAAATCCTCCAATGTATACATTTGTTTGGAAACACTATTATTTTACCATATCTACCCGAGTTCTGTGGCGTATACCAATTTGAAATTAAAATTTTCAATATATTAAAAAAGACCGCGATATCATCGCATTTCTTTGAATTTTCTGCCTAACTATGCTAAACTATTTAGTCAAGTTGTTAGGGGGTAAGAACATGGCAGACAACATTAAAACGCAAGAGCAGCACCATCTCGACCACGTTACCAAAGAGATAAAAGCCGCTGAAAAAGACTTCTCTAGTAAAGTAAAATCTACTAAGAGAGATATTAAGGGAATCAACGACAATTTTAGTAACGACGTGCGAATCAAGACCGATACATATAGCGGTATGATGGAAACTGCAATGTCGATTAGACAGCAACAGCAAATGCTTGCTGAACGTGAAAACCGACAGGAATACGCAGCCAAGCAATTGGCAACATTGACAAAGTTGGAGAAGAATCCATACTTTGCCAGAATTGACTTCAAAGAAAATGGTGAGGCTAAGCCCGAGACCATTTATATTGGTATGGCGTCATTCACCGATCGGCCAGATCATTATCTCATTTATGACTGGCGAGCTCCAATTTCAAGTATTTACTACAATGGTGGAATCGGTGACGTTACTTATGACACGCCTGATGGCGAACAAACCGTCAACGTTAAGTTGAAGCGGCAGTTCCAAATTGAAGGTGGCAAGATCAAGACTGTCTTTGATACTGAAGAGGTGGTCGGTGATCAAATGTTGCTAGATGCCTTAGGTGGCCATTCAGACACCAAGATGAAGAGCATCGTTACCACGATTCAAAAGGAACAAAATAAGATTATTCGGGATACGAGTTCTGATTTACTATTCGTTCAGGGAGCTGCCGGTTCAGGGAAAACCGCAGCTGTCCTTCAACGAGTGGCTTATTTGCTATACCAGTACTCTGGTAAGTTGCATTCAGGCCAAATTATCTTGTTCTCTCCTAACCAATTATTCAACGACTACATTAACCAAGTTTTGCCAGAACTTGGTGAACAAAACATGGTTCAAATGACGTTCTACCAATACAGTTCGCACCGTTTACCAAGTGTTGAAGTAGAAACTCTATCTCAAAGATTTGATGAACAGTTTATGGGTAATGCTCGTAAAATCAATGATATCAAGGGAAGCCTTGATTTCTTTAGAGCCGTTACGGCATATGCTAATCATTTGAATAAAGAAGATATGCGTTTCAAGAACCTAATGTTCCAAGGCAAGGTTCTGATTCCTAAGGAAAAAATCGAAGAAATCTATTACAGTTTCAATGAAAACTACAACTTGAGAAATCGGTTGTCGGCAACTAAGGAATCTTTGCTCAAGATTTTAAACCGGAAAGTCCATACAGAAATGAAGAAGGACTGGGTTGAAGAGGCAGTTCAAAACCTAACTAAGGAAGACATTCAGCGGATGCACGCTGACGCTGAAGAGGAAATTGAGAACGCGGATAAAGAGTTTAAGTTCTTGGCTCGTCAAATCGTTATCAAGTCATTCAGAAAGGTTCAACGGCAAATCAACCGGAACCACTTCCTAAGTATTAACAACCAGTTCGTCCACATGATGCGGAGCATTCCGCAAATCATCGATTTAAAGGCCTATGACCTCACTGAAGATGATTGGCAACAAGTTGTTCAACACACAATTGATCGACTCAAGGAAGGCAAGCTATCAATCGATGACGCCAGTGCATATCTCTACCTGTATGACCTAATGACAGGTAAACGTGGTGAGCGAGAAATTCGTTACTTGTTTATTGATGAAGTTCAGGATTACTCAGCATTCCAGCTAGCCTTCTTGAAGTTTAACTTCCCACGAGCAAGATTTACGTTGCTTGGAGATTTAAACCAGGCAATCTTTACTCACGAAAACAGCCACAAGTTGCTTAATGAGCTTGGCGGCATGTTTGATAAGGAAAAGACCAAGGTCGTCCAATTGACCAAGTCATACCGTTCAACTGCCCAGATTACTGACTTCACCAAAGAAATTCTGGATAATGGTGAAGCGATTGAGGCATTTAACCGTGATGGTGAACTGCCAGTGGTCTCAATTCAAAAAGATGAGCAACGAGCAATTGAATTTTTAAAGGAACAAGCTAACACCAACGTTGAAGAACACGAAACTACAGCCATCATTGGCAAGACGCTTGAAGAATGTGAGCAACTATTCGAGGACTTGAAAGCTGCTGGGGTTCGGACAACGTTTATTAGAACTGAAAATCAACGGTTGGTGAATGGCATAATCATCGTGCCGTCATTCTTAGCCAAGGGGCTTGAGTTCGACAGCATCATCATGTGGGATGCCTCGAAGAAGAACTACGCAGATGAAGATGACCGTCAGTTGGTATATACGATTTGTACTCGGGCAATGCACAGACTGACAATTATTTCAGTTGGGGAACTTTCGCCGTTGTTTGATAAAGTTGATAAGTCACTTTATCAAATTGAAGAGTGAGGCGATTCCAGTGATTAGGTATGATCAACTATCTGATAATTGTGAACTAGTCGATATCACCGACCCAAGTGATGAAGAGAAACAACACTTAAAGGCTTCATACAGTGTGACTGATGAAATGCTGGGTTACGCCTACGATATCGATGAACGAGCCCGGATGGAATACGATGACGACGTCAATTTGATGACAATCATCTACGATACGGTTATGGACAGTAGTGACCGGAACCCTGA
This sequence comes from Lentilactobacillus curieae, assembly GCF_000785105.2. Lineage (NCBI taxonomy): Bacteria > Bacillati > Bacillota > Bacilli > Lactobacillales > Lactobacillaceae > Lentilactobacillus > Lentilactobacillus curieae. Next base: position 1,296,556 of record NZ_CP018906.1, read on the forward strand.
GTTAGACCCAACGGCTCCTGTCATGTTCCTGTTTAACCGTTCTAAATTGTTAGTTTTCACTTCGAGCAACACACATTTTGTTGCTGAAAAGATTAAAGCAATGAAGCGAATTAGGCAGGACGATGAGCCCCTGGATATCGTTTTAAAGTCGATGTATATGCTGTCGAATAGTTACTTTAATGTGATTCACAAAATTGATACCTCTCGACAACGGTTGCAAAAGAGTTTACAAACTAAGGTCAACAAGTCATCTGTTACCCAATTGATGGGCTTACAGACCCAGTTAGTTTACTATTTGACCTCTCTGCGTTCGAACTCAAGTTTATTATCTGATTTACAGCATTCAAAGGAAATTACGATTTCTGATCAGCAACTGGAGCAAGTTGAAGATGACATCATTGAACTTCAACAAGGACTTGAAATGGCTGATATGGCCAGTGACGTGATTGAACACGTTGCTGATGCGTATAAGAGTGTGCTGGATATTGAACTGAACGGAACGATGAAGTTACTAACGATTTATTCAATTTTGTTAGCATTGCCACAGTTGGTATTTGGCTTCTTTGGTCAAAACGTCAAGCTGCCAATGCTGCAAGACGGATGGTTGATGACGATTGGCTGGTCCGTGTTCTTGTTAGTAGTCGGCGCAATTGTGCTGAATATCCACCAACGAAAGTAATAATTATATGAAATAATAAAACGCCATGATAAATTCTAAAAAGAATTGTCATGACGTTTTTATTTACATCAGTTCCATGATCGCAAACACCAACGGAATTGTTGCAACACTTAAAATTGTTGAGGTGGTCATTAACGTAACTGCTGGGCTAGCATCACCCTTTGCCTGTAAGGTGAACAAGACGACGATCCCTGCAGCAGGACAGGCGGCCATCAATACAGTGGTATAAAGGGAAACCCCAGAAATTTGAAGTGCCTGTAAGATAAAGATAGCTGCGATTGGGAAAAACAGGTTTCTAAATATTACAGCCAACCAAAGCCGAAAATCTAGTAATTGGCGAGTGAACTTAATGTTTCCCAGACTGTTACCAATCACGATCATTGATAGTGGGGTGTTGATGGAAGTTATGTATTTGATTAATCCATCCACAGGCCCAGGGATTCTAATTGAAAACAAGAAAATTAGTAGTCCAATTGCTATGGCGATAATGTTAGGATTAAGCACCATCTCCCTGAGGTTTTGCCGAACACTGGGATGGTTCTCTTTTGATTTAAATAAAGCAACTCCGTGAGTCCAGTTAAAGAAGTTGAACATCGCCAGGTAGGCAATTGCGAAGAATACTCCTGCAGCACCAAAAAGCGCACTAGTCAGCGGCACGCCCATAAAACCAGCGTTGGAGTAAATGCTGCCGTATTGAGTAATTCGGCTGAGGTTGCGATTCTTCATTTTGCCAAAAACTAGTTTGGCAATAATAATCTCCACAACGAACATAATGGCAATTGCACCGCAAACCATCAGTAATTTATGTAGCTTAGCCGGTGAATAGTCAGCTTCAAATGCACTGATGATTAAGCAGGGTGAAACTATGTATAACAGAATATTGGTAAGGTCATTGGATGTTTCTCCGTGCATGAATCCTAGTTTGTTAATTAGAACTCCGACTAACATCAAGGCGAACACCAATCCGATTTGATTAGTCAATTGACCGATTGCCATGGGCATTCCTCCAATCATTAAGAACGTTACCAACCATTATAGTTGTTGGGATTTATTAAAGTAAAGCAAATTTGAAATTCAGGTGGAAAGACTGCTGATAAGTTGGGAACAATGTTATAATTTACGAGACTAAAACTTCGGAGATGAATTATGGCTGACCTTATAAATTACTACTCATTTAGTAAGGATGAGTGGAAAAAATTTTATTCTGACATTGAGTTGCCACTAACTGAACATGAATTGAAGCATATCAAGGCCTTTAACGACCAAATTTCACTGCAAGATGTTTCTGACATCTATAAGCCATTGGTTCATATGATTCGTCTGCAAAAGGATAACTTTTCTGAATGGCAGACTAAGAAGGCGAGATTTTTACATAAACCGGTGAGAAACGTACCGTTTATTATCGGAATATCTGGGAGTGTGGCAGTTGGTAAATCAACCACTGCCCGGGTTTTGGAAGACTTGCTGACCAATTATTTTACTGGTGAACACATTCAGTTGATTACCACGGATGGTTTTCTTTACCCAAACGCTGAACTAAAAAAACAAGGGATTCTTGACCGCAAAGGCTTTCCAGAAAGTTACGATATGAAGGCGCTGATCAACTTTTTAAACAGCGTTAAATCAGGAGTTCCGGTAATTAAAACGCCAGTTTATTCTCACCAGGTTTATGACATTGTGCCCGACCAGTTTGAGGTTATCAATCGACCAGATGTGCTGATAGTTGAGGGAATCAATACCTTGCAACTACCTCAAAATCAGCAAATTTACATTTCTGACTTTACAGACTTTTCGATCTACATGGATGCAGATCCTGACTTAATTGAAAAGTGGTATCTTGAACGATTCGGAAAGTTGATGGATACTGCATTTTTGGATCCAGATAACTACTATCATAAATACGCAATCGGCGACCGAAATCAAGCATTTGATATGGCTAAAGATGTTTGGCAACGAGTTGATATGCCGAACTTAAATGAAAACATTTTGCCAACTCGTTCGCGAGCTGATATGATTATGCACAAAACGGTCGGTCATTTAATCGATCGATTGTACCTACGAAAGTACTAATTGTTTGTGTTTTTAATTGACTGTTGACCTGGAAGCGTTTAATCAGCTATGATGGACATAGCAATTTTGAAAGGGTGGAAGACTTGGCAAACGTTGATTTATCGACTTTTGATAAGATCCTAGTATTGGACTTTGGAAGTCAGTATAACCAATTGATCACTCGGCGGATTCGTGACTTAGGCGTATATTCAGAGCTTAAATCACATAAATTGTCCGCAAAAGAGATCAAAGAAATGAACCCCAAGGGAATTATTTTCTCTGGTGGTCCGAACAGTGTGTATGAAGAAGGTGCCTTTAAGGTAGACCCAGACATTTTTAAGTTGGGGATTCCGATTTTAGGTATCTGTTATGGTATGCAGATTATGGCGTACACCCTTGAAGGTGGCGTTGAAAATGCTGAAAACAGTGAATACGGTCACGCTGACATTGAGGTTACCTCAGAAGATGCTACCTTGTTCAAGGGACTTCCTAAGAAGCAAGCTGTTTGGATGAGCCACGGTGACTTGGTAACTCGAGTTCCCGAAGGTTTTGAATCAGTTGCTACTAGCAAGGATTGCCCAATTTCTGCAATGCAGGATGTAGATCGCAAGTTCTATGGAATTCAATTCCATGCTGAAGTTCGTAACACCGAATACGGTAACGATATTCTTAAAAACTTTGCATTCGACGTTTGTCAAGCTAAGCCTAACTGGACAATGAACGACTTTATCGACCTTCAAGTTGAACATATTCGTGAAGTTGTTGGCGATAAGAAGGTTCTGCTTGGACTTTCTGGTGGGGTTGATTCCTCAGTTGTTGGGGTATTGCTCCACAAGGCAATCGGTGACCAGTTGACAAGTATCTTTGTTGACCACGGTTTGCTTAGAAAGTACGAAGCTGACCAAGTTATGGAGAGTTTGGAAGGTAAGTTCGGATTGAACATCATTAAAGTTGATGCTCAGGACCGTTTCTTATCTAAACTAGCCGGTGTATCTGACCCAGAAAAGAAACGGAAGATTATTGGTAACGAGTTCATCCAGGTATTCAATGACGAAGCCCAAAAGCTTGATGGCATTGACTTCCTAGCTCAAGGAACTCTTTACACTGACGTTATTGAATCTGGTACTGATACTGCCCAAACTATCAAGTCTCACCACAATGTTGGTGGACTTCCAGAAGACATGCACTTCCAATTGATCGAACCATTGAACTCATTGTTCAAGGACGAAGCTCGTGAAATTGGTGAAAAGTTAGGCATGCCTGAAGAATTAGTTTGGCGCCAACCATTCCCAGGACCAGGTCTTGGAATTAGAGTTATCGGGGAAGTTACCCCTGAAAAGCTAAAAATCGTTCGTGATAGTGATTTTGTCCTTCGTGATGAAATTGCCAAGGCCGGTTTGAAGCGTGATATTTGGCAATATTTTACTGTCCTTCCTGGTTTCAAATCAGTTGGGGTTATGGGTGATGGTAGAACTTACGAGTACACCATTGCCATCCGTGGAGTTAACTCAGTTGACGGAATGACCGCTGACTTTGCCCGCATTCCATGGGACGTATTGCAAAGCATTTCAGTTAGAATCGTAAACGAAGTTGAAGGCATCAACCGCGTAGTGTATGACATTACGAGCAAGCCACCTTCGACAATTGAGTGGGAATAAAAGTTTCTGCTCGGTAAAAATAAAGGAGTTCGCTTAGTAGCGAACTCCTTTTTGTGTTGAATAAATTTGAATTTAACACTCTTTTTGGCCTTTTGTAATTAGGTAAAAAAAGTTTATGCAATCAACCGCCCTCAGACGAGGTGCCAAAGTGAACCACAAATTGCTTCCTCCACGACACTAAGAAATAAATATCAGTAAGATAAAAATGTAATTAAAGCGAATTATTCTTTTTGGGGTTCAGTATAATTAACTTTTGATTAAATAGAGTTATCTTTTGGTAAAGTACACTTTACTTTATTTAAACCAAGATCTATTATGTATGTATAAAGTGAGGTGGTGCAAATGAGTAAAAAGAAATTTGATGAGGACCAAATAATCAATAAAGTGTATGAATTTCGAGTACTTAGTCATATGTCTCAAAAAGACTTGGCGGATGCCGTTGGAGTTAGTAAGCAAACTATTTTAGTTATGGAAAAGGGGCACTATTCACCGTCACTTAAGTTGGCATTTAGACTTGCCAATTATTTTAATGTTTCGATTAGTGATATTTTTAGCTATAAAGAAGGAGATGATGCTCATGAACGTTAAATCAATTTCGGATATTCCAGGTTGGATGTTTTATCCGATCAAGATGTGGGCAGTCAAAGATAACTTTAATTTCAATTTTTTAGTAGGTATGGGAATGATTTTACTAGTGTTATCTTTTATTGCAGTATGGATATTGGTAAAACGGATAGGACACCCTGACGAAAGAACTTCAGAGATATATTTAAAAGCAATGTCAAATGCATTAGTTGTCATTCTTGTTTGTGAGATAATTTTCCCCTCAACTTATCTCGTTAACCAATTTAAATTGTATAAGTACGGTTTTGCAATGATTGCGTCAGCAGTTTATTTGTTCATTAGGTATCGTAAAGAAATGAGGTAATGTTATGAAATTGAAAACATTTACGGCATTTGGCCAAGGCAGCTTAGATAGGCAAGTTAACAGATTTTTAGCTAATTCAAACCCAGAAATTATTAGTATTGATTTCTCAGTGGGCTTTGGTTATGTTGGTGCGATGGTAGTTTATAAATAATTATATGTTTTATATAGTTCAAGTGAACTGTGTGGAAGGTAGTCTGGGAATAGTTCCTAGTAAACGCAAAATCCTCGGAAATAATTTCCGAGGCTTTTTTATGAAGGTTAATTTGTTTTTAGAATAGAATTTTTTCTAAATAATTCTAATAATAAATTTTCTTGAAATTAAAACAATTAACTTCGCTTTTTCAGCATCTTCTTCCCATAGTACACCGCATAACATGCCGCGATAAATGGAATCATGTAGAACAACGCTGGCCTTTGAGTTGGGTCAAATACAATCAGAACACAGGATAGAAAACTAAGGATGAATGCTGCCCAAGGAACAACTGGATACCATGGTGTTTTGAATTTCAACTCACTAACAGAGTGGCCCGACTTCAGCCATTGTTTTCTGAAATTGATTTGAGAATATGCAATTGCCATCCAGACAATAACTACAGCCAACCCCGAAATCGACACGAGGACTAAATAGACAGTTGAAGCAGCAACAACACTTGAAATCAGGGCGAGTACACCACCAAGCATACTTAGCACCAGAGCGATCATTGGCACCCCACGGGAATTTGTTTTGGCATATTTCATTGGGATCATCCCTTCGTGAGCGAGTGACCACAACATTCTTGTTGATGCGTATAACCCAGAGTTCGCAGCCGATAAAATGGCTGTTAGGACCACAAAGTTCATAAGGTCTCCGGCAAATGGAAGCTCAATACTATTGAACACCAAAACAAATGGGCTTTGGTTAACTCCAGCCTTTTGCCAGGGAACCAGTGCCGCCATGACGGTTATGCTACCGATGAAGAAAATTATCAACCGGAGAAGGGTAGTGTGAATCGCCTTAGGAATGTTTTTCTCGGGATCTTTGGTTTCTCCAGCGGTAATCCCAATTAGTTCAGTTCCAGAAAACGCAAAGTTTACAGTCAGCATAGTTGTAAAAACACCCTTTACGCCGTTTGGAAACATCCCGTCTCTAAACAAATTATGGAAAAGTGGGGCGTGCGTGTATCCTTTGATTGGCAAAACGCCAAAGATTGCTAAGGCACCAAGAACAATGAATGCGATGATGGCGATAACTTTAATGCTTGAAAACCAAAATTCAGTTTCAGCAAAGAATCTAACTGACAAAGCGTTAGACGTAAAAATAACAATCATAAATAACAGACTCCAAATCCACGTTGGTGAGTTTGGAAACCAGGTATGCATGATCAGTCCAGCCGCAGTAAATTCTGAACCTAGGGCAACGGTCCAAGTCAGCCAATAAAGAATTGCGACAGTAAATCCTGTTCCAGGACCGATATATTTATCAGCGTACACGTGAAATGATCCGGTCTGCGGCATGGCGACTGAAAGTTCACCTAGACATAACATGACTAGGTATACGATAACAGCTCCCACTGCGTAGGCTAAAATTGTCCCAATGGGACCGGCTTCGTGAATTGTGTATCCAGAACTTAAAAAGAGTCCGGTACCAATCACCCCACCTAAAGAAATCATTAAAAGATGGCGAGATTCCATCTTGCGCTCAAGGGCGACGTGTGGCTTTTCAGTCAAAAGATTACCTCCATACGATTGCTTTTTTCTCATTTTAAGATAAAATGATTAGAATCCGATAACTAACAGAATGCACTAAAAAACCAAAAGTTACAACCTAAAATTTAGTGGAGGTAAATGATGAAAGACTTAATCAAAGAAAATTTAGCTGATAGACAGGCGATGGTGATCGATGGGGCAATGGCCACTGAACTAGAAAAGTATGGGGTAGACACTAACAGTAGTCTTTGGTCAGCAACTGCCTTAATCAATAACCCTGAGGCGATTAAAGCAGTCCATAAAAGCTACCTAGAAGCTGGTGGGGACGTGGCAACTACTGATACATATCAAGCTAACGCTGAAGGCTTTAGAAAAGCGGGGTTCACCGAGCAACAAAGTGAAGGTTTGATTACCGAAGCTGTTAAATTGGCGGTGGAAGCTAAGGATGAATTTTATCAACAACTAACTCCAGATGAAAGAAATCAACGAGTTGCCAATCCACTTGTGGCAGGCAGCGTGGGCCCTTACGGAGCCTTTTTAGCAGATGGCAGTGAGTACACTGGCGACTATCAGTTAACTAAAAAGGAGTATCAGGATTTTCATAGGAAACGCATGGAATTAATGGCTGGAGCTGGAGTGGACGTTTTTGCATTTGAAACCCAGCCTAATTTTGAAGAGAGTAAGGCATTAGCGGATTTACTCAGGGATGAATTTCCAGAATTGACCGCCTGGCTCTCTTTTAGCATCAAAGATTCTGAGCATTTATGCGATTGAACAACTTTGGCTGATGCGGTTAAATATTTTGAGGACAATTCTCAAATTAGTGCAATTGGCGTTAACTGTACTTCAATGGATAAAATTGAGGCCACAGTCAAGACGGTTGCTGCTAACACTAGTAAACCAATAATTGTGTATCCAAATAATGGGGACATTTATGATCCGAAAACCAAGACCTGGACAGCTAATCCGAATGCAGATACCTTTGCAGACCTAACGCCGAAATGGTTAGCTGCTGGGGCAAACTTAATCGGCGGTTGTTGCAGAACGACCCCTGCGGATATGAAGCAGGTTGCAGATGGGGTGTATGGATAAATGGGTTAAAGAAAAAAAGCCTTCGGAGTGCAGGCTTTTTTGTGTGCATCATTTTTTCTTCTTCCAATCCTTTTCTAACATCTTCTTGGAATAATACCAATACAATATTGAGTGGAGACCAGCGTACTGCATTTTGGTAACTTCTGTGGCTGATTTTAAATCAATACTGGTCAAAGATTTAGGTGAAAACGGTTCTTGTTTAGCTTGTTCGTTGAACATATTAACGAAGTTGTCATAACCTTCCTTTGGCGAAAATTCTCTAAGCACCCAGTGAAGGGCATACTTAATTTCATTTAAAGAAAAGTTGTTTTTTAAAAGGTCAACTACGATTGCTCCGGCAACGTCTTTTTGTTCATAGAACTTGCCAACAGGGGCGGGGAGAACATCTGCTTTGAAATAGTTATGCATCATTGTTTGAGTCAACGTATCGTCAATAATCGGTTCAACGTATTGATTGGTAATTTCAAGCAGTTGTTTCATTCGCAAACTTTCCGTTGGCAACTCGTCCCAAAGTGGTAGTCTGAGTGGAACGTGGCTTACCAGTCTGCTCACTTCCTTAATCTACTAATCGATTTGAACGGCAATCCCAATCAACCCTGAACCGGTATGAACTCCGAGAGCAGGCGAAACATCACCATTGTATATGTTTTGTTTAGGCAACTTTTCTTGCATCATGGCAGTTACTTTTTTCATCAAGGCATCATCATTTCCTTGGACAACAGCAACGCGCGCATGAGCGGCGGTTTTTGAATGCTCAACTGCTAGATCTATAAGTTTAGAGATGGCCTTAGATTCTGAGCGCGCCTTAGCGATTGGGTAGTAGATTCCATCTTCATTACAAGAAATAATTGGTTTGATTTTTAGTGCCGAACCAACTAATCCAGCAACTCGGCCAATTCGGCCACCTAGGCGGAGAAACTTAAGGGTAGGTACGTAAAAATAAACTCGACTATTCGCAACTGAGTGGTTTACCCGCTTAACTATATCCTCAAAACCGACACCTTCAAGAATCAAATCCTCAGCGTATGTTGCGATCAGGCCACTTCCGATTCCAATGTTTTTAGTATCAATCACGGAAATTTTAAGGTCAGAATACTGTTCTGCAGCTTGTTTAAATACTTGGTTAGTAACTGAAAGACCACCTGAAATTGTTACGGCAACAATCTCAGTAAAACCTCTGGATTTTAGTCGCTCAATTGATTTAATGACCAATTCAATGGTTGGACTCGCGGTTTTGGGAATTACATCTTTATCCATGAACCTATAAACCTCATTAGTATCAATGGTTTCGCGATCTAGGTACTCCTCACCATTGACTGTAACAATGAGTGGAACAATATCGACGTTTGTGTTTGCAGCGATTTCTGCGGGAATATCAAAAGCAGAATCGACTAGTAATCCAATTTTTGGTTGCATTAGAATTCTCCTTAAACCTACTTTGTTTACTAAGTAATATTGTAAACTACATTTGTCTTTGGTCAATAGTTAAGCACATAAACAAAAACGCCACCCATTAAAAATGGGAGCGTTTATTGTTAAACAGGATCAGCAGTTGCTTCCCAACCACCATCAAGGATTTGGTGGTAATGGCGACCAATTGGAATCCAAACTTTAGCTTCGAGAATTCGGTGCATCACTTCCCAGAATAGGGAGTCAGTTTTTTCTTTTTTGGAAAGGTTGATTTTTAAGGTCTTGCCTTCTTCTGTTTTTACAATCACAAATGGGTAGAAAACTTTAGTTACTTGACCCGCCGTGATATTTTTAGACATTTCTTTGTCATCTAATAGTACTGACATCAAAACACCTGCTTTCATCTTTTGATTACTAACAGAATACTCGTTAATGTTTAAGCCAACCTTAAATTATTTTCGTTTTAAAAATCTGGCAGCTCGAGGTAGCATGTTACGAATGCCACCCGCGGGGTGTTTAACATCACCTTTATATCTAGGAATTAGGTGAAAGTGGCAGTGCATAACGGTTTGCCCAGCATACTCACCAACGTTGATACCGATGTTGTAGCCATCAGGAGCATATTTGCTATCGATTAAAACTTTGCCTTGACGCACTAAGTCATCCATAGCTAACAATTCAGGCTTGTCCAACTGAAAATAGTCTTGCTTATGTTCCTTCAACACAACCAATAAGTGTCCCTTACGAACGGGATGAATATCCCAGAAGGCCACTGCTAGGTCGTTCTCAAGTACGATTGGGATACCAATTCGTTGACAGAAAATACAGTTAGCCTGTTTCATGGCACTTTACTCCAATCTTTTTCTTCTAATTATAAGATAAACTGCAAGTTACGTCTGCAGTTGCGGCCACGACCGGATTGTTTGCTTGCCAGCTATTCAGGATTGGATGCGGTTATCACCAAACTAATAATTTGTGCGAAAGTAAATATTTTCGGGGATTTGTTGTTATAATTAGTGTAATTCTAATAAATCTAAGGAGATACTCATGACTGAAATAACCCATTTTTATGAGACATTCCAACCAGAACATTACGATATTTATTTAGACATCAACCGAGACAAAAAACAGTTCAGTGGTAAGACCACAATTACAGGTGATGCTAAAACAGAAAAAATTTCCATTCACCAGAAGTTTTTAAACATTGAGAAGGTTGAGGTTGACGGCAACAGCGCTAACTTTACCAAAGATGATGATAATGATGCTTTTTACGTTGAAATTGGCCACAAGGGTGACGTTAAGGTAACTATCACATACAGTGCGAAATTAACTGATAGCATGATGGGAATTTACCCTTCATATTACGAAGTAAATGGTGAAAAGAAGCAAATCATCGGAACTCAATTCGAAACCACATTTGCTAGACAGGCTTTCCCATCAGTTGATGAGCCGGAAGCTAAGGCTACGTTTGACCTAGCAATCAAGTACGATGAACAACCTGGTGAAACGATTCTTGCTAACATGCCTGAAGTTAAGGAAGAAGCCGGTGTTCACTACTTTGATACCACTGTCAGAATGTCAACTTACCTAATTGCGTTTGCATTTGGTGACCTTCAAAGCAAGACAACTACCACAAAGAGTGGCGTTAAGGTCGGAGCGTTTGGCACTAAGGCACATAAAGCAAACGAACTAGACTTTGCTTTAGATATTGCAAAACGGTCAATCGAATTCTATGAAGATTTCTACCAGACGCCATATCCGCTTCCACATTCATGGCAATTGGCTTTACCTGATTTCTCTGCTGGTGCAATGGAGAACTGGGGACTAGTAACTTACCGTGAGGCGTACTTGCTCCTAGACCCTGACAATACTGCTTTGGATACTAAACAAGTGGTTGCCACAGTTATCGCCCATGAGCTGGCTCACCAATGGTTCGGAGACCTCGTAACTATGAAGTGGTGGGATGATCTCTGGTTAAACGAAAGTTTTGCTAACATGATGGAATACGTTTCAATTGATGCCATTGAACCAGATTGGCACATTTGGGAATTATTCCAAACTTCAGATGCACCAATGGCATTGCAACGTGATGCTACTGACGGAGTTCAACCAGTTCACGTTCAGGTTAACAACCCAGCTGAAATCGATGCTTTATTTGATCCAGCAATTGTTTATGCCAAGGGTGCCAGAATGCTGGTAATGGTTCGGGCTTTACTCGGTGATGACGCACTTAGAGAGGGACTAAAGAACTACTTTGCAGCCCACAAGTATGGTAACGCCCGTGGGGAAGATTTGTGGTCAGCTTTGGGGGATGCTTCGGGACTTAACGTTGGTAAAATCATGAATTCGTGGCTCGAACAACCGGGTTACCCAGTTGTTGATGCTCTAGTTCAAAATGGGGATTTGATGCTAACTCAAAACCAATTCTTCATTGGTGAAGGCAAATATGCTGGCCGTCAATGGCAAGTGCCTTTAAATAGTAATTACGCAGAAGCTCCGGAAATTTTTGGGGAGAGGACAATTAATTTAGGAAACTACGCTGAGTTGAGAAAGCAAAATGGGAAACCATTCCGTGTCAATATTGGCAACAATTCTCACTTTATTGTCAACTATGATCAAACTTTACTGGATGATATTTTGGCAACCGCGACTGAACTTGACCCAATCGATCAGTTGCAAGTGTTACAGGATCTTCGTTTGTTAGCTGAGGGTCGGCGAATTTCATATGCAAAGATTGTGCCATTGTTGGCTAACTTTGCGGATAGTAAATCAAATATTGTTAACGCAATTTTGTATCAAATTGCGGGTGACCTTCGGAAATTTTTAACTCCGGATTCCGCTGAAGAAGAGACTTTACGTAAATTGTATGATAAGTTGAGTGAGAGCCAAGTAGAGCGCCTTGGATGGCAACCACAGGCCGGCGAGAGTAATGATGACCAGTTAACCAGGCCATACGTTTTAAGCGCCTCACTGTACGCTAAGAGTGCGGATTCAATTGCAGCAGCTCACAAGTTGTTTGAAGACAATCATGACCGCCTTGAATCATTGGCTGCAGATACGCGAGTATTTGTTTTAAGAAATGAAGTTAAGAATTTCGGTAGTGATGCACTATTTGAAGAACTTCTACACACTTATGTACAAACTTCTGACGCTAGTTTTAAAGCTGACATCCGTGCAGCGCTAACCAGCACCACTGATCAAGAACAAATCAAAAAAATCGTTGCTAAATTTGAAGATGCTGGAACAATCAAACCACAAGACTTGCGTGGTTGGTACTTCGGTGTTCTTGCAAACAACGATGGTCAACAAGCTGCCTGGGATTGGATTAGAAATGACTGGCAATGGCTTGAAGATACAGTCGGTGGGGATATGGAATTCTCATCATTTATCACCGTTACTTCAAGAGTGTTCCGGACTCCAGAACGGTTAGCTGAGTTTAAAGAGTTCTTTGAACCTAAACTCAACACTCCAGGATTAACTCGGGAAATTGAAATGGATATCAGAATTATTGAAACTCGAGTTAAGTTGGTCGAAGATGAAAAGACAGCTGTGAATGCAGCAGTCAAAGATGCAGTTAAGTAAGTATTATTCATCAGGCTTAAAGAGTAATAAATAACAAAATAAGGAGGACAATATTCTCTTAGTTGAGAATATTGCCCTCCTTATTTGCAGACTTCATTTTTTCCTTTTACCCCAAAATATGGTTTCATAGTAACCATACTTATACCTATTTACAGCAAGGGGATTTGCTTATGGCGGATTACAAGAAAAAAACTCAAAAACTAACCCGAATTACTCTGTTAGCCAGTTTATTGGTGGTACTGATGATTGGACTTGGCACACTATTTAGCCACGAAGAGGTCGATAAGGCTTCTGCAGTTGTTCCAACAACCACTAAGTCTCAAAACAGCCAGGGACCTCATCAGCTGGTGACTAAGGATGGTTATCAAATCACGGTAAACCAAGTGGAACGGTACCGTGGTTCAGCATTGGACAAGCCACAAGCTGGGCACGAATTCGTCATTTGCAACGTTACGATTAAAAATAATTCTAAAGTTGATCAGCATTACACCAATCTTGATTTTAAATTCTGTGATGGTAACGATGATTGCCAAGTAGGCAGGACGTTGATGGATAAAAATTATGTTCATGACTCACTTCAGTTTGGAACTCTCGCACCCCAGGAAATGGTGACGGGAAATCTAGTTGGCGAAGTTAGGCGGGGAAGTGGCGACTTATCGCTACATTTCAAGCCTGCTGATATTGGGACAAAGGTTGAGAAAATTAATCTGGGATAAAAGAAAAAAGGTCGTTATAATTTCATTGAAATTATAACGACTTTTTTTCGATGGACCCAGTGTCAGGCATTGATCTTCTCGTGCATTTAATTATTTCTCTGTCACTCTAACGTTTAACAACTTTCACACCATGTTTTGTGTAGTCAATTGTCCAGTGCTTACCACCGGCAATTGAAACGTGGTCAAACTTACCAGAGATTTTTTGTGCTTTAATTAAGTAGTGATTTGCTTTCAGTTGTTTTCCGGTAACTCGCAATTTACCGTTTAATTTTGCAGCCTTACTGATTGTGATTGTATTGCTACCAGATTCTGACAGGGTTCCAGAATTGCCTTGACTATAAGTACCATTTACGACCAATTTTTTAGTGTTGGCTAATAAGGTTCCACCACTCAAACGAACGCTACCTGTACCTAGTGCTTGGCGATTAGCTGCTTGAAGGGTTCCGTCCTTGACCGTGGTGCCACCGGAATAACTGTTGTCCCCAGCGAGACTGAGCGACCCAGTTCCCGTTTTCACTAATGAACCAGTCCCGCCAATGTTGTTTAAGAAGGTATCCTTAGCGTTGAAGCCACCTTTAGCGGCGTCCATGTTAATCGTGGTGGTATCGTTAAACTTACCGTATCCATTGGCGGCTTCAAACAGGTTAAGACGACCCCAGCCTTCAGTATCATCGCCCATTGGGTATCCCGAAGGTAGTCCTGTAGTGGCAAGCACTTCTCGGCGTTGCTGGTCTGACAGGAATGGTAGGCGAGTCTTTAGTAGGACTTCAGCTCCCTTGGGAACCACCATTGGTTTATTGGTATCACCAATTGGGGCAAACCCGTAAGTTAAGCGATAATTGTAATCCTTTAAGTTTTGTTGGTAATTGCTGAACTCATCTTTAACCGATTTATCTGGATCACCAGCTAAATCTTTTGACTGAGCTTCAGTAGTTGCCTTTTTGATTAGGTCTTGGTTAGCTGGATCGTTTAAAACGCTTGCCGTGATGGCGGTTCCCAGAACACGGCCACCCATTACGGCAAGTGGGGAATGGCGGCCTGCTAAGACGCGATCATAGCCGACTTCTGAAGAACGAGTAATTAGTTGTTGGAATCGTTGAGGGACTGCGTAAGCCAACGTAATTCCAGTTTCAAAGGCTCCGGTGGTGTGTCCTGATGGAAAGTCAAAGTCAGTTTGCTTAGCGTCGGCCATCACGTTTTTCAGTGCGGGGTTAACAGATACTTGGGTACTCTTTCTATATGGTCGAACGAATTGGAAGTACGCTTTGGGCGTACCAGTGCTTGACCAGCTAGAATTTTCAGCAGTATCGACCAGTTTAACAAGGTCTCCTAGTTTAGAAGTCTCACTTGCCCAAGTCATTGAGCTGTAAGGGGAATTGCCCGGAAGTGGGCTGTCAGGGTAACTATTAAAATCAGTTTGGGCTGCTGCATTTTTAATAAACGCTGTTTGGAAAGGTCCCAGTCCCGAAATTAGATTGTATCTGAGATCACGACGATCTGTCAGGTAAGAGCGGACAGTCTCGGATTGGGTTCGGTTGTTGGTAATCTCAATTGATTTGTCCAAATTTTCCTTTAATAGAGCTGGATTAAGTTCGGTGCCACCGTTCGCAGCAGACCAATACTTTGAGAAGGTGTTGTTAAAGATTGCGATTGCCGGGTTGGTGTCGGGCTGATTATTTTGCTTTTGATTATCTTGATAGTGATCAACATAACTACCATAACTAGCGCTGACTGGTTGGGTATTTTCTGAGTTACTTGCAGCCTTACTACTAGTTTCTAGATTAATTGCTGCCAATGCGCTTAGTGATAGTGCAGACGCAAATAATAGTGCTTTATGAGTAAACGAATGATTGATCATGAATCTCTCACCCCAAATATATATTTAGCTGGACGTTGCTAATTCCTTGCTATGGGATAAAGATACCAAGCCAATGTAAATATGCAGTGGTACTTACGTAAAAATAATGTAAAGGTGTTATTTTTCGCTACGGTTACTTGCCTGAACAATTCCAGAAGCTAGCATAACCGCACCGCCGATGGCGATGAATGCGCCACTGACGATGTTTAGTACTGAAGATGCAGTATTTGTTTTTTTAGACATATTGAATCTCCTTTAGGGTTGATTTTGGGTTAAGTATACATAAAAAAAGAACCTTTCAGCAATCTAGTATAACCGCTGAGAGGTTCTAAATGTTTATGGATTCAATCTGTTTAGCATTCTTGGGAACGGAATTACTTCGCGCAAGTGGTCTTGAAGGGTGATCCAAGTTAAGAATCGTTCAAGTCCCATTCCGAAACCTGAGTGAGGAACGGCACCGTATCTAAGCAGATCTAAGTACCATTCATAATTGCTCAAGTCTTGACCAGTTTCCTTCAAGCGACCCAAAATGTAATCGTAGTCGGATGAACGTTCTGACCCACCAATAATTTCACCATAACCTTCAGGTGCAAGTAGATCCGCACATACTACTAGATCATCTCTAGTAGGGTGTGGTTGCATGTAGAATGCTTTGATGTCCTTAGGATAGTTCATAACGAAGACTGGCTTGTCAAAGTGGTTTGCCAAGAAAGTTTCTTCAGGTGAACCGAAGTCGATTCCCCATTTAACGTCGAAGCCGTTTTCTTGGAGCAGCTTGATAGCGTCATCATAGGAAATGCGGGGGTAAGGTAGTTGAGTGTATTTCTTTAGTACCTCAACATCACGATCTAATATCTTTAATTCTGATTGACAGTTGTCGATAACTGCTTGAACGAGGTAAGCTACCATGCGTTCTTGGAGTTCCAAACTTTCATCTTGGTGATACCAAGCCATTTCTGGTTCAAGTTGCCAAAATTCAGTAAGGTGACGACGAGTCTTTGACTTTTCAGCTCTAAATGTTGGGCCTAAGGTATAAATTTTACCAAGAGCCATGGCACCAGCTTCACCGTAAAGCTGACCAGTTTGTGAGAGGTAGGCATTTTTGCCAAAGTAGTCAGTTTCGAATAGTTCAGTGGTTCCTTCAGGAGCTGATCCTGTAAGGATTGGGGCGTCAAATTTGGTAAATCCTTCTTTATAGAAGAATTCGTTAGCAGCGTGGAGAACTTCGTTTCTGATTTTCATAATCGCGTTTGGTCTTGTTGAACGCAACCAAAGGTGACGATGGTCTAACAGAAAGTCGATTCCGTGTTCCTTAGGTGTGATTGGGTAGTCTTCACTTTCGCCAACGACTTCAAAGTCAGTGATTTGAATTTCGTAACCAAAGTGTGAACGACTATCTTCATGGATTTCACCAATAACGTATAAACTTGTTTCTTGGCGAAGT
This sequence comes from Lentilactobacillus curieae, assembly GCF_000785105.2. Taxonomy (NCBI): domain Bacteria; kingdom Bacillati; phylum Bacillota; class Bacilli; order Lactobacillales; family Lactobacillaceae; genus Lentilactobacillus; species Lentilactobacillus curieae. Next base: position 1,313,658 of record NZ_CP018906.1, read on the forward strand.
TCCTTGGCTTCGGTGAACTTTTCTTCACCGATACCGTTTTTTAAAACAACTCCCTGGAAAAATCCAGAGCCATCACGAAGTTGTAGAAAGGCAATCTTTCCACTGCTTCGTTTATTAGTTACCCAAACACCAATCTTAACCGTTTCATTGACGTGTTTCGGTGAGTCAATGATTCTAATGGTTTCCAAAAAAATTCCTCCTATAAAATGTGGATGCCAGCAGCTTCACATTTTTCAATCATTTCATCTGGCCAAATACTTGCTTGGACTTCACCAACGTGAGCCTTACCAAGTAATAACATACATAGACGGGATTGACCGATTCCTCCACCAATTGTATAGGGAAGTTCTTCATTCATCAATGTTTTATGGTATGGCAATGAAAGTCGATCTTCTGCACCAGCCATTTTAAGTTGTTTGGCCATTGATTCTGGACTTACACGAATACCCATACTTGAAACTTCAAGTGAGCGTTGAAGAGGTTCATACCAGAACAAGATGTCACCGTTTAAATCCCAGTCATCGTAGTCAGGGGCGCGGCCATCATGCTTCTTGCCATTCTTCATTGGGCCACCAATCTTCATTAGGAAGACACAGCCAAGCTCTTTACAAATGGCATCTTCACGAGCTTGACGATCTAGATCAGGATAGCGGTCTTCAAGTTCTTGGGTGGTTACGAAGTGAATTTCGTCTGGTAAGTGGTAAACAGCTTCTGGGTACTTGTACCAAACTTCGTGTTCCATATGCTTGATAACTTTAAAGATTTGGCGAACGGTAGCTTTTAGTGTTTCTTCGTTACGTTCTTCCTTCTTGATAACTTTTTCCCAGTCCCATTGGTCAACGTAGATTGAGTGAATGTTGTCTAAGTCTTCGTCCTTACGGATGGCGTTCATGTTAGTGTATAAACCAGTGTGCATGTCGAAGTTAAATCGCTTCAGTGCCCAACGTTTCCACTTAGCAAGTGAGTGAACAACTTCAATGGTTTCACCAGGAAGTTCTTTCATAGTAAATGAAACTGGAGTTTCCACACCGTTCAGGTTATCGTTCAATCCAGTTGAGTGCTTAACGAACATTGGAGCAGATAAACGAGAAAGGTTCATTTCCTTACCAAATTCGTCTTGGAAAGTTTCTCTGATGTAACGGATAGCTTCTTGAGTTGTCTTAACTGGTAATTTAGGATCGTAATCCTTTGGAATAATTAATTGCATAAGTTGTTGCTCCTTCAAATTTTTTATTTTTTTGGGAACAAAAAAAGCCTTTCGTCCCCATGTCAAGGGACGAAAGACTTTCGCGGTACCACCCAAGTTGCCTACAGAAAAAATAGGCCACCTCAATAAGAGCACTAACATGCTCCACCGAGGGTAACGTTCCGGTTTTACGTCTGCTCCTACTTGAGTCATTGCTGACTGGTTCAGACAGAAACTAGAAAGTGTTTTTCAGATATTTCAAGATCTTATCGGTTTTCCACTATCCCCGACTCACTGCAAGTTTGAAATAACTTACTCGTCTTTCTTTGCGTTTTTTAATGTTTCGAATTGACAAGTTAAAATTTAGCACAGTAATTTTTGGTTGTAAAGCATTAAAATTCAAAAAGTTTTTGCTGATGAATTAAATTTGAGTGTTTTTTTGAATCGTTTTTGGAAGATAAACCCCTGTTACAAAAGGATTTTGTAGGGTGTGTAAAAAAGTTGAAAATTCGGCATTTTTTTATTTGTGTAAGTGCTAAACTGAATGTTAATCACATAAAAGATTGGAGAACTTCTAATGACATTAGTCAGAATTAAGCACTTGCAGTCGCAATTACATAGTTTAAAAATTGATTGCTTAATCGTAACTGATCAATACAATGTTCAATACCTATCTGATTATGACGAGTTAGAGGGTGATGGCTGCCTGGTCGTCTCAGAATAGCAGGCAACGTTGATCACTGATGCTCGGTATGAAGAAGACTTGAAACAACAGTTAAATTCCGCCATTAGTCTAAGAATCACCAGAGATTACTATGGCGAAGCCAAGAGTGTAATTTCTGAATTAGGACTTAAATACGTTGGCTTTGAAGACACCGTTAGTTATCAAACATATGCTACTCTTAAAGAACTGTTTGGTAATGGTTTGCGTCCGTTGTCAGGAACCATTCAAAAATTAAGGGAAGTCAAAGATGAACAAGAAATTGCCATTCTTAAAAAATCTACTGAGTTAGCGGCTAACGGGTTTAAAGCCCTGTTAGAGTTTGTCCAGGTTGGTCAAACTGAACGGGAAGTTTCCAATTGGTTAAACAATTGGATGCTTGTCCATGGGGCTACCAAACCTAGTTTTGACACAATCGTTGCGAGTGGCTATCGGTCAGCACTTCCACATGGTTCCGCGACGGAAAAACGGATTGCAGACGGGGATATGGTTACTGTGGACTTTGGTTACTTCTATGAAGGTTATACTTCGGATGTTACCAGAACATTTGCGGTCGGAGATCCTGGTGAGAAGATGCGTGAAGTTTATGCAGTTGTCAAGCAGGCACAAGCAAACATGTTTACTGCAATCAAGTCAGGTGCTAACGGGCAAGAAGTTGATAAGGCTGGCCGAGATTATATAACCGAAAAAGGATTTGGCGATTATTACAACCATGGTAGTGGTCATGGAATCGGCTTAGAGATTCATGAAGGCCCTAATTTAGGTGCCCGATATGTTGATGAAATTTTGACTCCGGGCAATATTGTTACTGCAGAGCCTGGGGTGTACCTGCCTGAAATTGGTGGCGTGAGAATTGAAGATGATCTATTAGTAACGGAGAGTGGTAACGAAATTTTAACTGACGCTCCGAGAGATTTGATTATTTTATAGCTTAAAAGTCTCGTGGAGATTGGTTTCGAGCAAGTTGCTTAAATTAAAAACAAAAAAGTTTTATGAGAAACGTTGACATTTAATTAAAAGTTTTCTATACTTCGAGTCATCCATTAAAAATCTATTGAACAGGAGGTTATCGACATGCAAAAGATTAATATTCAAACTTCAATTATTAGCCGGCTGACGGTAATCTCAACAGTTCAAGATTTAGCCTTATTATTAAAGATGAAGGACCCGACTTTGATTATGGAATCTTAGGATTCCATAACAATCAACCAGTTGAGCCCTTATTTTGCATCTTTAATGATGAGGGCTTGCTGGAGAATATCCAAAACCTCATTCGTTAAAGAATGAGGTTTTTTTCTTGCCCAAAATCGTGAGGAGGGGAAAACCGGGCTACTAAAATTAATACTTAAACAACAGAAAGTGGGAGATTTTTATGAAGAGCACATATAAGAAGATTGCGTATATAATTTCAATGGCATTTATCGCGGTGATTTTTGCAGGATGTAGTACGGCAAAAACAAGTAGCAAGGGTAATCCGCAAACAGGTAACACAATTAAAATTGGTGAAAACATGGAGCTTTCAGGGGCTGCCGGTGGTTATGGTAACCAGATGAAACAAGGAATTAAGATGGCCGTTGATGAAATTAACAAACAAGGTGGAATCGATGTTAACGGTAAGAAGAAAAAGATCGATTTGAAGGTTAAAGATAACAAGACTTCAACCACCACATCTGCATCAGTTGCAGCTCAATTTGTTAATAATGACAAGGTAAACGCAATTGTCGGTACTGCAACAACAAACGCTGGAACGGCCCAGATTCCTAACATCACTAAGGCAGCAGTTCCCGCAATTAGTCCTTCAGCAACTGATCCAAACTTTACGTTGCAAAAGAATGGCCAGGTTCAACCATATGTATTTAGAGCATGTTACCAAAATAACTTCCAGGGGGGCACCGGAGCTAAGTTCATCTCAGACACTTTGAAGGCTAAACGGGTTGCGGTTCTTTATGATAACTCAACAGATTATGGAACTGGACTTGCTAAAGCATTCAAGAAGTCATTTAAGGGAACCATTGTTGATAGCCAAGCATATACAGAAGGCGATAAAGATTTCAATGCAATTTTGACATCATTCAAGCACAAGAAGATGGATGCAATTTACGTTCCTGGTTACTACACCGAAGTTGGTTTGATCGTTAAACAAGCTCGTCAAGCAGGAATGAACGTTCCAATCGTTGGTACTGATGGAATGGCTGATCCTAAGTTGGCACAGATTGCTGGTAACAAGAATGCTCATAACGTTTTCTACACCACGCCATTTTCAACTAAGGCGTCTACAAGCAACCCAGTTGCTAAGAAATTCATGGCAGCTTACGAAAAGAAGTACCACGCAGAAGCACCAACATTCTCAGCTCTTGCCTACGATTCAATCTACATGATCAAGCAAGCAATCGAAAACGAGAAGTCAGCAGACTCAACTAAGATTGCCGAGGGATTGAGCAAAATTAAGAACTTCAAGTGTGTTACTGGTAGTATCACCGTTAACAAACATCACGATCCAGAAAAGCCAATTGCCATTGAACAATTGACTAACGGCAAGGTTTCGAAGACTTACCAAGTTAAATAAGTAAGCCATCATGATGAGATTTAAAGGAGGAGAGAACAGTGCAGACATTTTTTCAACAAGTAATTAACGGACTGTCACTCGGCAGCATTTATGCACTACTAGCCCTCGGTTATACGATGGTTTATGGCATTATCAAACTGATCAACTTTGCCCACGGTGATATTTATATGTTAGGAGCCTTTTGGGGCTACTACGTGATCAATGCTTGGCACTTCAGCTTTATTGAGGCGTTGCTAAGCTCGATGGTAGTTGGTGCTGTAAGTGGGGTTGTGATTGAGTACTTTGCATACCGACCACTACGCCATGCACCAAGAATCACCGCCCTAATCACGGCGATTGGGGTATCGTTCCTCCTTGAAAATGGGATGTCATACCTATTTTCTTCAAACACTAGGGACTTTCCCCAAATTATTTCACAGCACAACTATGATATCGGGGGTGTCTTGATTTCAAACATCCAAATTTTGATTCTGGTCACTGCCTGCATCCTAATGATTTTGTTGCAGTTGATTATCAAGAAAACCAAGATGGGTAAAGCAATGCGAGCTGTGTCAGTCGATGCGGATGCAGCTGAAATGGTGGGAATCAACATTAACCGGACAATTTCATTCACCTTTGCACTAGGTTCAGCACTGGCTGGTGCTGCTGGTGTACTGATTGGCTTGTATTACAACTCAACCGACCCATTGATGGGAATGACACCAGGAATCAAAGCGTTTGTCGCCGCTGTTCTTGGTGGAATCGGTTCAGTCCCAGGGGCATCAGTTGGTGGTTTCTTGATTGGAATTTTGGAAACTTTGTTCCAGTCGATTGGGCTGTCAGCGTATAAAGATGCCGTTGTTTACGGTGTATTGATCATTATTTTGTTGGTACTCCCAGCCGGGATTTTTGGTAAGAACGTCAAGGAAAAAGTGTAGGTGAACTCGATGAAAGCAAATTGGAAAACAAATGTGGCGTGGTTGGCAATTATGGTTGCTGGCTTCTACTTAATGAACACTTTGATTTTAATTGGGGTCATCAACGCGTTTATTGAAAACATGTTGGTCACGATTGGAATTAACATTATTTTAGCAACTGGGTTGAACCTAATTATTGGCTTTGCAGGACAGTTTTCACTTGGTCATGCTGGTTTCATGGCCATTGGAGCGTACTCAACTGCCATCATTACAAGCAGTAATGAGAGCCCTGTGGGATTTTACATCTCGCTTGTGGTTGGAATCGGATTAACGATTATTGCTGCATTGATTGTGGGAATTCCAACTCTACGACTTCGTGGTGATTATCTAGCAATTGCGACGATGGGCGCCGCTGAAATCATCAGAATTATCATTAATAACCTCAAAATTACTGGTGGGGCATCCGGAATTTTTAACATCCCAGCGCTAGCATCTTGGCCAACCGTATACATTATGGTTTGTGTCACCACCATTATTATTTTGAACTTTATTAGAAGTCGTGGGGCCGAGCGGTTATGTCGGTTAGAGAAGATGAAATTGCGGCTGAAGCAATGGGAATTAATATTTTTAAGTGGAAGTTGGCAGCGTTTGTTCTGGGAGCTGCCACTGCAGCAATTGCAGGCTCACTTCATGCTTCGTATCTACAAACGATTGGTCCAAACGACTTTAACATCATGGCTTCAATTTCAATTCTGATCATTGTGGTTCTTGGTGGAGTTGGTAGTATCACTGGATCATTTTTAGCAGCAACAGTGCTTGGTGTGATTGACACCATTCTCCAAAACTTTGGCACGCTATGAATGGTAATCTACTCAATCGCTTTGATTGCTTTGATGGTATTTAAACCATCCGGACTACTTGGTACTTGGGAACTTTCCCTCACCAAGGTATTTCACCGCAATAAGAAGCGGGCAGAGGAGGCGTCAGAATGAGTAATTTGCTGAGAGTTGATAATATCATCAAAAACTTTGGTGGATTAACGGCTGTTTCTAACGTCTCGATGTATTTAAATAACGATGAGTTGGTTGCATTGATTGGGCCAAATGGAGCAGGAAAAACCACCTTGTTTAACCTATTAACTGGGGTAATTCCACCATCATCTGGTTCCATCGTTCTGACGGGGCGTGACGGTACTTATACTTTGAATAATTTGCCCGCCCACAAGGTTGCCAAGATGGGACTGTCGCGAACATTTCAAAATATTCGGCTCTTTAAGGAACTGTCAGTTTTGGAAAACGTAATGATTGCAATGACCAGCCGGTACAAGGAAGGGTTCGTGAGTTCGATTTTCAGAACACCAAAGTTTTATAAGACAGAAGTTGAGATGAAGAACGAAGCCATTGAGTTATTGAAAATATTTGAGCTCGATGATCAGCAAGAAACTAAGGCCAAGAACCTACCGTATGGGATTCAGCGCCGGCTGGAAATTGTGCGAGCGTTGGCAACCAAGCCCCAAATTTTATTTTTGGATGAACCAGCTGCGGGGATGAACCCCGAGTAAACTGCTGACCTGACAAGACTAATTCTTCAAGTCCAGAAAACCTTTCACATTACGGTTTTGTTGATTGAACATGATATGTCGCTGGTAATGAATGTGGCGCAACGAATTTACGTTTTAAATCATGGAGCACTACTGGCTTCTGGAACTCCAGAAGAAATTAAACATAATCAAGATGTCATTACGGCATATCTGGGAGAGGAGGCGTAGCGATGCTAAAAGTTGAGAATCTGAGTGTCAATTACGGAGTGATCAACGCAGTTAAGGATGTTTCCTTTGAAATCAATGAAGGGGAAATTGTTTCTCTAATTGGCGCTAACGGTGCTGGTAAGACAACTATCCTAAAAATAATTTCTGGACTTCTAAAGGCCAGGTCTGGATCAATTACATACCTTGGAAATAATATCCAAAAACAGAGTGCCCCCAAAATTGTTGCTGAAGGCATCTCCCAAGTACCAGAAGGGCGGCATATCTTCTCTGGGTTGTCGGTGATGGAAAACCTACAGATGGGTGCTTTCTTGACGAAAGGAAAGCAACGAATCCAGGATAATTACCGTGAGGTGTTTGACCGGTTTCCAATTCTAAAAGAACGTCAGGGACAAGATGCTGCTACCTTATCTGGAGGCGAGCAACAAATGCTTGCGATGGGGCGTGCATTAATGGCCAATCCGAAATTAATTTTGCTGGATGAGCCTTCAATGGGCTTGGCACCAATTTTTATTAACGAGATTTTTGAAATTATTAAGGCAATCAATAAGGCGGGAACCACAGTGCTGTTAATTGAGCAAAACGCAAAAAAGGCTCTGTCGATTTCCGACCGGGCGTATGTTGTGGCGACTGGTGAAATTAAGCTAGCGGGAACAGGCCAAGAATTATTGGCAAATAGAGATGTTCAAAAAGTATACCTGGGAGGTTGATCAGATGAGCGTAGCGGATTTTATGACTAGGGGCGTTAAAACAGTGTCACCTGACACCAAGATCAACGTCGCTGTTAGTACAATGAAGGAAAGCGGAATTCACAGATTGCCAGTAGTGGATAATGGCCAGGTAGTTGGAATTATCACGCAACGAGATATCGAGCGGACTACGCCATCAAAGGCAACTAGTCTATCAATTTATGAAATGAATTACCTACTAAACCAGATGACTGTGGCAGATGCGATGACTAAGGATGTCAAAACAGTAAATCAAAATGAGTCTTTAGAGGATGCCATCTATGTGATGCGGCAGCACCAAATCGGCGTTTTACCAGTAATGGATAATGGTGAATTAGTTGGGATTATCACCAATAATGATATCTTAGATGCGTTTTTGGATGTTACTGACTACAAAGAGGATGGTACTGTTGTTCAGGTCTTTGTTGAGAAGGATCGGCCGGGGGTCATCTTTGAAATTGGTGAGATCACGGCCAATAGTGGTGTCAACATTCAAACCTTAATGGTTACTCATCAAGGAACAACTAAGGTAGTAGAAATTCATGTAGATAAGGCAGATGTTTCGGTTGCAGATAAACTGGTACAGGCGGGTTTTAAAGCACAAGAGGCAGACCATTATAAAGAAAGAGTCAAAAATTAGGCCAGTTTAATATGATTGCACTTTAGAATAATTCTAATTTAAGGTATACTTTTATTGTTAAATACTTTATTTTAGGGGATGATTTAATGACTGTAGATATTAAACGTGGGCAGGATGTATACAAAGATGCCGGCGAAAATGTCATTTTTGCAACGTTAAATTTAAAGCGCGAGGATTTAGATGGCGATAGAGAAGTGATTCAAGACTTCACTGATATGTCGAAATCAATTATCAACAGTATGAGGATCAGGGATCCAAAGGAGCATTTAGCAGTTGCTTGGGGATTCTCATCAAATGCGTGGGATTACTTATTCCCAAAGGCACCAAAACCCGCAGAATTGGAAACTTTCCAAGAAATTAAGGGACCAAAGTACACTGCGGTTTCTACTCCAGGAGATATTTTCTTGCACGTTCGAGCAAACAGTGAAGCGATTACGTACGAAATTATGGATCAGTTCATGAAAATTTTGCGGCCAATCGTAACTGTTGAAGACGAAACTCACGGCTTTAGATACATTGAAGGTCGAGCAATTATTGGCTTTATTGATGGAACCGAAAATCCAGCTGGGGTTGAGTCGATGGACTATACCTTGATTGATGATGACCAAGACCCTGAGTTTGCGAATGGTTCTTACGCTTTTGCCCAAAAGTACATCCATAATATGGATGCTTGGGATGATCTGAAAACGGAGGATCAAGAAAAGGCGATTGGTAGGCACAAGTTTAACGACCGTGAATTAGACGATGACGAAAAATTGCCTAATGCCCATAACGTTGCTTCAAAAGATGAAGAGGGTGGAGTTGAACATAAAATTGTGCGGATGAACGTACCTTTTGCTGATCCGGCAAAGAATAATAAGGGAACCTACTTTATTGGTTACTCCAAAACGTTTTCAATTACGAAGCGGATGCTAACAAATATGTTTACGCAAAGCGATCGGCTGTTAGATTTTTCGACACCCGTAACGGGTAACCTCTTCTTCATTCCGTCTGTTGATACGATGGATAAGATTGCCGAGGGTGAATACTGAGATGTAAAAGTGTTATGAGGTTTTTAACCTCATAACGCTTTTTTGATGTCACTAAGATGGTCGTACCATGTTGGGTAAAAGTACGAAACCAAATGTTTGCCGATTAGTCTCGTTTTTGAAATAATAACCACATAAGGACTATCTTTTAATGTTTGGGGGAGATTAAATGAAGTTCAGTAAGTTATTAGTTGCGTTGGGAATGCTTGTTGGCGTTGGACTCGCAGGAGTTGGTTCTGCTCACGCTCAAGTCGCTAGTAAGCGAGTTACAGTTCAGTTTAAAAGTACAACTGGAAAAAACCTTCAGGCGAGCCGCACATTTTATTTGCCGAACGATGGGGTCAGTACTGTTAGTGGCAGTGATCAGCTAATCAAGGGGTACATCCCGTATGATGGTGGCAAAACTTATACATATAAGAATTGTCCACGAACACTAACGATTCGTTACAGTAAGTTGAGTACTGTTGCCACAAAGGTTGGTAAATACTATATGCAACAGATCAATGCTTACCGAGTCACTCAAGGATTGGCTAAGCTCAGGGGCAACAGTGATTTGAAGAGGAAGGCGACAGTTCGCGCCAATGAACTATGGATTCAAACGAGTCATACCAGACCTAATGGTGAATCGTATAACACTAAAAACAGTGGTTATGCTGAGGTAATGGCAGTATTTCCAAGCTGTTTTCATTCAGTTGTTGGTTCTGGTGCCTACGTTGAATACCGAAAGTCTGGGACGCTTGATTACAAAGAAACTGCGGCAACGGCCAGCAATGAGTTGCTGACAATCGATGCTCAACACCGCGATACTGAATTGAACACGTGGTCCAAGTATAGTGAAGTTGCGTTCAGTTTTAAGCCGGATGGTTCGGGAATGATGGCACAGTTATTTAAACTTTAATATGTAGGGTTCAACGACACCGATAATAGCCATGAGTATCGGTGCCGTTCTTTGTTTATAAACGGGAATTTGGTGTTTTATATGTAAGCGTGACCACTTTTTCAACGGTTGTCACCGCTGTTATAACGGTGTTAAGCTAGTTTCTGGAGATTCAGGATAACGAATTTAATGAAAACGAATGTAATTGCGGTTCGACTGCCTTGTGGGGAGATGTTGACGTGCAGAATAGACATAGTTTATGTGACCGCCGATTTTACTGGTGGAAACGATTTTTAAATCAAGATTAACTGGATGTTCCTTCCCGAAAAATTATAGATTAGGAGGGATTATTCACGATTATGAGTAATTCAAGAAAAGGGATTAACTTTACATTTATGATTTTCATGTTGTCGGCCAACTTAAGGCTGGCAATCACAGGAATTCCGCCACTGGTTAGTACGATTCAGTCTTCACTTGGACTAACGAATGGCCAGATGGGGATATTAACCACGATTCCGCTTCTGTGTTTTGCATTTCTATCAATTTTAGTTTCCAGGTTGATCAACCGGATTGGAACTAGTGCAACCCTACAAATTGCGCTGCTATTACTGGTAATTTCTAATACGCTAAGGGTATATACGACCTGGAGCTTGTTTGCAGGGACGATTTTAGTTGGGGTAGCGATTGCGATGCTTAATGTTTTGATGCCAACGCTAATTATTGAGTGGCACCCAGAACAATCAGCAAAGCTCAACGGAATCTATACCTCATCATTAAGCTTGTTGTCAGCAGTTGCGGGTGCAATTGCGGTACCAATTGCAAAGTCGGTTGGTTGGCAATTTACGATTCAAATCTTCTCAATTCCAGCAGTCTTGGCATTTATTTGCTGGTTATTTGTAGGTAAGAAGCCAGAGTGGCACCCAACAAATAACAAAGATGTTGCTAAGGAAGACCGGCCAAAGCATTGGCAAAAGCCAGAAATTTGGATGCTGGCAATGTTTATGGGGATGCAGTCATTTATCTTTTATACTCTAGTTGCCTGGGTTCCAAGTGTGTTAACTTCTCACGGAATATCTGCTTCAGTGGCAGGACTCCTCTTTGGTGTTTTTCAGCTGGCAGGGGTACCGTTTGCGTACTTTGTACCGCGAGCAACTCAAAGTAAGACGGGATTAATTACCCTGATGACATTGCTATTCATCGGCTATTTATCAGGTATGGGGATTCTCACTTTCGGTGGGAGTAACGTCATTCTTCAAGTAATTGCCTGTGCCTTGATTGGAATCACTACTTCTGCTTCATTCTCACTTTCATTGACAATGATCTCAGTCATTTCAGATACGCCCCAAGACGCCGGGACAATTGGGGGAATGGTTCAAGCTGCTGGCTATTTACTGGCTAGTATCGGCCCCACACTTATTGGTGTTTTGGAAGGAACTTTTGGTGGTTGGACACCAGCAATGCTGATTTTAATGTCATTGTCGGTAATTACCATCGCAATCGGATTTGTAATGATTCGAGCCGTTGGTAGAAGGGTTTCTTAATTTTAAAATTAATGTAATTGAAAAATTTAAGTGATATATAATTAATCCAGTCGTGAAGTTTAGTTGAAAACTTTGTGACTGGATTTTTTTACAACATAGAATGTGGGGGCATTATGAAAAAAGTAATTAAATGGCTATTAACAATTATCGTAATTTTGGTCACAATCATTGCAGGTTACGTTGCTTATGTATTTCTTACATATCATCGCTTACCTGACAATCAGGAGCTTACTGTAGAAAATCGGAGTAGCCGCGAGCTGAAACCCGGAAAAACTTATAAGGCGATGACCTTTAACGTGGGTTATGGTGCATACCCACATAACTACACGTTTTTTATGGATGGCGGATATTATTCGCGGGCGTTTAGTAAAAAAAGCGTTGAGCAGGGGATGGGGGCATTTGTGAATGCCGTTAAGTCTGAAAATCCTGACTTGATGTTATTCCAAGAAGTTGACCCTGACGGAGATCGTTCTCAGCATGTTAATGAAGTTAAGTGGCTGACCAAAAACCTGCCAGCATATTCTCATGTCTACGCTCAAAACTATGATTCGGCTTACTTATTTTATCCGCTTACCCACCCAATCGGGAAAGCTAAGTCAGGAATCGTGACACTGACAAAAACTAAAATCAATAATAGTACCCGCTATAAACTGCCAATTGATACTAATTTCAGTAAATTTGTTGATTTAGACCGAGCAATTTCTGTCACCCGAATCCCGGTCAAAAATGGTAAGCAACTGGCTTTGATTAACGTTCACTTATCCGCATTTACCAAGAATAAGAAAGTGATGAATGCCCAGCTGAATAAGGTGTTTAATCGAATGAAACTGGAACAACGACGTGGAAATTACGTAATTGTTGGTGGTGATTACAATCACGATATGCTGCAAAATAGTCCCCAAGTTTTCCACACAACTTCAAAGCGGTTGAGTTGGACGCATCCGTTTCCAGTAAAGAAAATTCCTTCTGAATTTACCTTAGTTACTAAAGGATTACGAAAGGCTGGAATTCCTTCAGTTAGGAATAATAATCAACCATACAGAGCTGGCAAAACGTACGTATCGTTTGCAGACGGTTTTATGGTTTCGAAAAATGTTATTCCACAGCTTATTCACGTGAAAAACTTGCACTTTGCTCATTCAGATCACAATCCAGTTGTGATGACGTTTAAGCTGGCTGACATGTGAATTTAGTGACTTTCTGGCTCAGATATGGCAACATTACAGTAACTACTCACCGAAAGGAGAATTCTTATGAGTCTTGAATTAAAGCCAATTAACCGCCGCTCAGCGGATTTTCCCAAGGTAAAGCAGCTATTTAGCCAAGCCTTTCCGAAGGATGAACAGGTTCCAATGTGGTACTTGTTGTTCAAGGCAAGACGACAAAACGTTGACTTCTTTGGACTTTACGACAATCAACGCTGGGTTGGCCTTACCTATACAATCACCCATCAAAAAGTTACTTACGTCTTTTTCCTAGCGATTGATCCAAATAATCGCTCCCAAGGATACGGTAGTCAGGCCTTAGCAGCAGTTAAGGCGAGGTATCCTGGTAACAAGATTGGCCTAGTTATTGAAGAAGTAAAAAAAGCCGCTGCCAACTATGAGCAACGACTTAGACGTAAGCAGTTTTACCAGAAGAACGGGTTTGCGGAGACTGATTTCACGTTGACTGAGGGAAAAACTGACTATGAATTTATGAGTACGAATGGTGTCATTTCACCATTTGAATACATGGGTTTGATGCGTGACTATGGTGGCACGGTTTTGCAGTGGTACATTAAGACTAAAATTCACGTTAGACCAAAAAACCAAGTGCAGCCAGACTAATACCACCTACAAGGGTTAGACCTAGATACCAAGCAAAGGTTAAGTAAGCTTTTTCTTGTAGCAAGCTTAAACACTCATTTGCCATGGTAGAAAAGGTGGTGAAGCCACCACAGAGGCCGATGCCGAGGAATACCAGCCAATTAGGTTGACTAATAAGTCTGGCGGTTAAGATTCCTAGAAGCAGGGCTCCCAACCAGTTGATTACAAGTGTTGCAGTTGGAAAGCCTGTCATTTTATGGTTATTGACGAGTTTGGTGAAGTCATACCTGGCAACAGCCCCAATTGCGGCCCCAATCCCAATTAATAAATATTGAATCATCTATGATTACCTCCCGCTTTTAGGGTGGTAATTTTTTTGCCTAATATACTACCAAGGTATGCTAGAAAAATTCCCCCTATGATGCTAACCAATAAGTACATTCCGGCGGTGACAACTTCGTGAGATTGAAGTAACTTGATAATTTCCACAGTGAAAGTTGAAAAGGTAGTGAATGCACCAATCATTCCTGTTCCTAGGGCCAATGTCAATTGAGCTGGAAATCTTTCAGATACCGCTAGGGTGTTATTGATTAGTGCCAGTACAAAACAACCAATTAAGTTGATTATCACGGTTGCGAGGGGGAAAGTGGTGGTGGGGATGATGGCATCAACTCCAAAACGAGCCATACCCCCTAAGATCGCAAAAATGGCAATTAATAATTCGTCCATGGCAACCTCCTTATATTAACCATTAAATGGTACTCCTAGGATTAACAAAACTCACGATTTTTTTAAAATTAAGTTGACTTATCAAAATGACAGTGTAAAATAATGATAAATTTATTAAAAGATTATTAGACGCAGAAGAGAAGAGTAACGCTAGCGCAAGTACAACAGAGAGCTTTGTTCGGTGAGAGAAGCTACTTGCAACGGTGTGAAGATGAGCTCGGAGTCAGGTCAGCGGTCGTTAGGCTAGTTGATCCGGTAGCAACCGATACATTGCGGAGTATTCTATTTGAGTACTTGTCGAGGTTGCTGCTGTGAAGTAGTAACGAATCCAGGGTGGCATCACGAAGCTTTCGTCCCTAAGTTAAATACTTAGTGGCGGAAGCTTTTTTATTTTAGTTTAAACAGAAACGGAGTTGATAGGAATGACAGCGAACGCAATCAATGGTTTATTACGAGCAGATGGAAAGTGGCAAGCAAATGATTTAGATAATCCCCAACAAATTTTGGTGTTGAATTTGATGCCAACCAAACGAACAACGGAGCGGCAGTTCCTATCAACGTTTGATTATCTTGATCATGATGTGGAAATCACGTTCTTATACCCCAAGACCCACAGCTTTAAAACGGTGTCTGGTGAGAAAATCAGCCGATGTTATTGTTGCCTCAGTGACATCGCTGATAAGCACTATGATGGCCTAATTATCACGGGTGCACCGGTGGAAAAGCTCCGATTTGGTCAGGTTGATTACTTCAACGAGTTAAAAGAAATTATTGCGTGGGCGCACAGTCACGTAACGGAAATTTTATGTGAATGTTGGGCAGCCCAGGCTGTTTTGAACATTGAAAATGGGGTATCTAAGAAATTACTTGATAAGAAGCTGTTTGGAATTTACTGTGCGGACGAAGTAGTAAAGAGTTGCCTAACTGCCGGTCTTAGCGCTGGAGCTGGCCTCACAATGCCACAGTCGCGGCATACAGAAATCACCGGATTTGAAGACATTGTTGATTTGAAAGTATTGGCAAGTTCCAAGGTAGCAGGTCCGTGTATTTTAAGAAATGATGACTTGAACGAAACTTTCGTAACGGGTCATCCGGAATATTCATTGGAAACCTTGTTGATTGAATATCATCGAGACTTAAATAAGCACTTGCCAATTAAACGACCAGAGAACTACTTTGTTGGGATAGATGAGGAAGAAATCAATTATTCATGGCGACAAACAAGCCTTCAGTTATACAACAACTGGTTAAACTTAATTACTCAAACACAGAAAGTGGGAATTAATAATGAGCGAAGAAAAGTATCAATTTGAAACGTTACAAGTTCACGCAGGCCAAACCGTAGATGAAACTGGCTCTCGGGCAGTCCCAATTTACCAAACAACTTCATATGTATTCGACAGTCCAGAACAAGCGGCTGGCAGGTTTGGATTAACAGATCCAGGTAACATCTACACTCGGCTTACTAATCCGACTACAGATGTTGTTGATAAACGGGTGGCTGCTTTAGAAAATGGAACTGCAGGTGTGACCCTGGCGACCGGATCTGCCGCAATTGCGTCAGCCATTATCAACATTGCTGGTAAGGGCGATGAAATCGTTGCTGCTAGTACTTTGTACGGAGGGACGTTTGACCTCTTCAACGTAACCTTCCCAAATTTGGGAATTACGACCCACTTTGTTGACCCAGACAATCCTGAAAACTTTGAGGCCCCAATCAATGAACATACCAAAGCTCTTTATGTGGAAAGTATTGGTAATCCTGGAATCAATCTAGTCGATTTTGAAAAGATTGCTGAGATTGCCCATAGGCACGGCATTATTTTGATTGTTGATAATACTTTTGGAACACCATACCTAGTAAAACCATTGGATCACGGCGCTGATGTAGTGATTCATTCAGCCACAAAATTTATTGGTGGTCATGGAACAACGATGGGTGGGGTAATCGTTGAAAATGGTAAGTTCGATTGGAAAGCAAGCGGTCGCTATCCAGGCTTCACTGAGCCTAACGCTCAGTATGATGGCTTGGTGTTTGCGGATTTGGGGGATGCCGCATTTACGACCAAGGTGCGTGCAGAGTCGCTTAGAGATTTAGGTGCAACAATTAGCCCATTTAATTCGTTTTTACTTCTTCAGGGGCTGGAATCGCTGTCCCTGAGGGTTGAACGCCACGTAGAAAATACTAAAAAGATCGTGGAATTTTTAGACAATCATCCTAAGGTTGCTTGGATTAACTATCCGTCATTACAAACAAGTAAATACCATGATTTAGCAACCAAGTACTTTCCAAAGGGTGTTGGTTCAATCTTTACCCTTGGATTAACTGGTGGGGAGCAGGCAGGCAAACAATTGATCGAGAATTTAGATTTATTTTCGCTGTTGGCCAATGTCGCGGATGCTAAGTCATTAATCATTCATCCGGCATCAACTACCCATGCCCAGCTGAATAAGGAAGAACTAAAACAGGCAGGAGTAACTCCTGACCTAATCAGAATCTCTGTTGGAATTGAGAATGCGGATGATTTGATTGCTGATTTGAGTCAGGCACTGGATAAGATTTAGATGTCGTTTAAAAAAGGTAGCTACGTTATCGTAGCTACCTTTTTTGTTTTCTTATTACGTTTATTTAAACTTAACTGCTGTCCCATACGCAGCCACAGACTGCATATCCGTACTAATTGATCCTGAGTCAAAACGCATCATGACAACTGCGTCTGCTCCCATTGACTTAGCATTTTCTTTTAGGCGGTCAACTGCGGTATCTCGAGCTTCTTCAAGCATCTTGGTGTAATCTTTGATTTCCCCGCCGACAATGTTCTTTAAACCAGCGCCGATATTTCTTACAACGTTTTTTGATTGAGTTGTTAACCCAAATACCTCGCCAATTACTTCGTATTCCTTACCTGGAATATTTTCAGTGGTGGTGACAATAAAGTTTTCAGCCATATCGATTCTCCCTTTGTTAAAGTAGACATCATACACAAAAACCCACCAACCTAAGAGATTGATGGGTTTGCATCCAAAGATTCTCTCTGTGGTTGAAAAAGATCTTCATCACGATGCATTTTAATTATAACGTGTTCAAATATAGTTTACAAAATATATTTTTTAACTTAAAAGATTATTTAGCTGCCTTTTCTTGCGCTGCTTGAGCCAAGATATTTAGGTAATTGAATGGACGGTCAAATTGTGGTTGGAAAAGCATATCAACCATTGTTAAATCGTCAATTGTGTTTTCGTTTTGGATACATACTGATAAAGTGTTAGCTGATTGAGAAACATCGTAAGTACTTAATAGGGAACCACCAAGAATCTTACGACTATCCTTATCAAACACAAGCGACATCAGCACTTCTTCAGTCGTTGGCATAAATTCGGGACGGTAGTTATCCTTAACAATAACTCTCTCAGCATTGATTCCAGCTTGGTTAGCAGCAGACAATGTCAAACCAGTTGAGACCATGATTTTATCGTATAACTTCAAACCAGATGATGACTGAGTTCCCATGTATTTGACAGTTGGAGTTTCAATGTTTTTACCAACTAGGATTCCTTGACGAACTGCGTTAGTTGCCAATGGGATGTATGCCATGCCGTGCGTTGGGTTGTAGTGAACTGCAACGCTATCGCCAGCGGCATAGATGTCAGGATTTGATGTTTGCATGTAATCGTTAGTAATCAAAGCTCCGTTGTCGGTCATGTCCAATTGCCCCTTAAACAGGTCAGTGTTTGGTCTGAAACCAACACAAAGAACAACTAGATCGGCTTCGTAGGTGTTTTTATCAGTTTTAACTGTGGCAACGTCATCACCAGAAATTTCTTGAACCAATTCGCCTAGTCCGAGGGTAACGCCATTATCGCGGAAGTCCTTTTCAATGACATCTGTGAACTCGCTGTCAAAGTATTTAGGCATTACACGGTCAGCACCGTCTAGTAGGGTAACTTCGTGGCCACTCTTGCTGTAAGCTTCGGCAAGTTCGGCACCAATGTAACCAGCACCAATGACGATGATGCGCTTAGCGTCCTTTGCCTTTTCAAATAGCGTCTTTGCATGACCGTAGTTTTTGCAAAGGTAAACATTTTTGTTGTCTACGCCAGGAATTGGTGGGATTACTGGCCATGAGCCGTTGGTAGCAATCAGTTTGTCGTATGTGTCTGTAAATTCAGAGTTATCTTCAAGGTTCTTAACGGTGATTTCTTTCTTGTCAGGGTCAACACTCTCAACTGAATGCTTCATCTTAACGTTGGCACCTAACTTGGCAAGTTCGTCTGGACTTGAGTAGAATAATCCTTGCGGATCCTTAACTTCTCCGCCAAGGTAAAGAGCAATCCCACAAGAGAGAAAAGAAATGTTGTCATTTCTTTCGTATACGGTTACCTCTGCATCTGGATGTTCAGCTAAAACAGTTTTGATGGCAAATGTACCTGCGTGGGTACAACCAATTACAGCAATTTTCATATGAATTCTCCTAACAAATAATAATTACTTTATTCACAAGCGAGCTTGCATAACCATTATATGATGGAATGTAAGCGTGTCAAAGCCTTTGTATCCGTTATTTTTGCTTGTGAAATTATCGACTATTATAAAACTCAATAGCCATCAGTTTTCTAACGTCTACAAAAAAATTGTGCACAATCATAAAAAGTGGGTGAAAGACCAATGATTTTTAAAAGGTGGTCGAAAGACCGGTCATCTTTATTAAAATATTTGCGAATTGCTGATCCAGATGAGAGAGCAGTTCAAGAGTATTTAAATATGGGTGATGTGTTTGTACTAGTGGCAAATGACGATATTAATGATATAATTGCGGTCGCTTTGATGATATATGAAGCTCGTGGTAGGGTTGAGTTGAAAAATTTGGTTGTCAGACCTAAATACCAAAGACAAGGATATGGCGGTACGCTCATTGATATGTTGATTGATTATTATAAAAAGAAAAATCTGGATGAGATTGTTGTCGGTACTGCCAACTCAAGTTTTGGCAACCTTGAATTTTATCATCAAAAGGGATTTACAACGTTTGGGGTTAAAGAAGGATTTTTTGACCTGTATCCTGAACCGATTTTTGAGAATGGTATTCAGGCACACGATATGATTATGTTAATAAGGAAGATTGACGATGAAAATTGACTTTACATATGAACAAGAAGAACCAATCAAACTAAAGCGGTTTTTAAATCAAGTGGGAATTAGTCACAGGATGTACCGCTCGCTGAGAGATGATGGGGGAGAATTTTATGTACAGGGTAAGTTAGTACGAGATGCAACCATTAATCTTGGCGATCAGGTGACGGTGATGTTTCCACCGGAGAAAAGTGACCCCAATGTACCATTTAGTGATGGACCACTTACCGTTATGTATGAAGATAAAAATTGGCTAGTGGTTAATAAACCGGCGGGGTTGACTGTTGTACCGGGACCTGCAAATCGTGATGATACCTTAGTTAACCGAGTTAAAGGTTACTGGCAACAAAATGGTGAAGAAAATTTGGTACCACACATCATTACTCGTCTTGACCGATTTACGAGTGGTGTTGTGTTGATAGCAAAACATCGATTAGCTAATAGCCTTGCAAATGAACTTATGAGTGCTAAACGAATCGATAAGCAGTATTTAGCGGTGGTCTCTGGAACGGGCCTCCTTGAACATGGTGAAATTGATAAACCCTTAGCGAAGGACCCAAATGGATTTGGCCAAATAGTGTCTGAGGATGGTAAGCGGGCACTAACTGAGTATTGGAAAATAAATGAGGGTGAAGCTTACACGGCTGTGAAAGTAGTCCTCCATACAGGTAGAACACACCAAATTCGGGTGCACTTCACCTCTTTGGGGCACCCCCTGTTAGGCGATGAGCTATACTTAGGGCCTTTAAACCTAGGAATTGAGCGCCAGGCGCTGCATGCAGAAAGATTGTCATTCAATGATCCGTTTACTCATGAAGAGTTTGCGTTTACTGCAGAAATTCCAGCTGACATGAAGCAATATTTTGATTAGAATCGTTCTAATTAATCAATGGGCCAAAACCATACCAGTTCTATAATTTGCAATTTATAATCCTCATAGATTACAATCCAATGATAAGTTAATCATTTGAGTTGAGATTAACTGTTACATCGGTTATGATAACGGTATCAAATATGAGGAGGAGACTAGATATGTCTACCAATGGGGAATCGGAACAGACGATTCAAAAAATTATTGCTGAAATGGAAACTAACTTGAGTGTGTTAACTTGGATGAATGTTTCACAACGTGACGAGGCAACTGAAAAGCACATTCAGGCTCTGAAGGCTGCGTTATTAGACGCTAAGCAAGATTTAGTAAGAGCATAAACGTTAGTTGAATTGTTGGAAGATACCTAGTTTTTAAAAATATAACTTAAAACCTAAGCCTTACTGATATAATGTCAGTGAGGCTTTTTTTACTGAAATTTGGGGAGGAATCACGATGGAACAAGAACAATTTGTAACGTGCATTGTTGATAATCAGTCCCATCCAATTACAGATGGACGGCTGCTGAGAGAACTGGACCCAGCTGTGCGCAATTTAGTGAAGGGGGAATTTCCTGACGCTAAAGTCACCGACTTTATTTGTGATCATCATCTATTGAAATACCAATTGTTACGGGTAGATGGGTTGATCAATTCAGATGTAAAGCAGACAAACAAAATTAATCGCCGGCTGACTAAAGCAATGCAAAGCGACGATTACGACATTATTGATGTTAACGATACCCTTAATAAGAGCCTAACGTTTGGCCAAAGAGTTTCAGACTCAGTGGCTAGGTTCGGTGGAAGTTGGGGATTTATTCTGATTTTTGTTTTTGTTCTGATTGCGTGGATGTTAGTTAACGGCCTTAGTCTTTTTGGAATCCATTTTGATTCGTATCCATTTATCTTGCTTAATTTAGCGTTGAGCTGTATTGCAGCCATTCAAGCTCCCATCATTATGATGAGTCAAAACCGAGCTGCAGATCGTGACCGGATGAATTCGGAAAATGATTACCACGTTAATTTGAAATCAGAGCATGAGTTACGAATCTTGCATGCCAAGTTAGATAACTTAACTCAGAACCAAATTCCCCACACTTTGGAAATTCAAAAGTTAGAAATTGAGATTTTAGGCCAAATTAGAAGCGAACTAGATTCTCTCCAAAGAAATCAGAATTCATAAAGATTGAGTTTAGGTTTTGACAAAATTCATCTTTATCGGTATTCTTTTGTCTATAACTATGACATTAGATTTAAATCTAGGAGGATTTTTTTGATAACCATTAGAGAAGCACAGCAGGATGATGCTGGTCAGATAGCGCCGTTAATTGATATTATTTACGACGAGATGGAATTGAGTGAACTTGATGATGTGTCCGAACCCGGATTAGAGAAGGTCATCACGAAGGCTTATCAAACAGATGCATATCTGGGTGATAAAGCAACTACCGTGGTGGCCGAGGCCGATGGCCAAGTTGTTGGAGTAGCATTTGGTTACCCCAGCGAAAACGAAGACGCAATCAATCAAGTTCTGTATGACCTATCAAAACGCAGTGCTGAATTTGACCAACCACTAGTATCTGATTCCGAAACCAATTCGGATGAGTGGTACCTTGATTCAATTGCAGTTGACCCAAATTACCAGGGGATGGGAATTGGTTCAAAACTTTTGAATGCTGTACCTAACATGGCAGAAAATGACGGTAAGGCAGTGGTTGGGTTAAACGTTGATTTTGAAAATCCCAACGCTAAAAAGTTATATGCGAGAAAAGGGTTTAAGGATGTTGGTGTCCAAACGATTGGAGATCATCTTTACTACCACATGCAACGTGAAGTTGCGGTACCTAACCTCTCGTTCGCATAATGAATAAATAAATTCGGGAGTGAAGAGAAAATGTTATTGAATCTTCACTCCTTTTTAATTTGAAAGGATGAATTCCAGTGGAAGACAACATTACAATGGGTGATGCATCGTTTGGCAAGATGATGTTTGTGCTCGACAAAAAAATTAATAAGAAAAATCATCGCGATTATCGGTACGAAAACGAAGAATTAATTGAGATTGCTGACGGCATTTGGGCAATGCCGGCTTACATGAAGGAAGATGACGATTTTAGTATCTTCTTTATCATTACTGAAATTGATGATGGGAGCACCGTTATTGCTTTTTCAACGGGAACTCAAAGTTCTGAAGGATTTTCTCTTAGTGAGCCAATGATAACCGGTGAAGGACTAAACTTACTTAATGAACACAATGAAACCAGAACCAAGAGCGTTCTGCACTTTTTGAACCAAATTTCAAAGGCAGCAGAAGGAAATTGGCGAATTGTAGAATAGGCATTGCAATTCACTCCAGATTTGATATTATATTTTGGTATTTTAAATTTTGGAGAAGAGAAAATGGAATTATCAATTAGTGAATTTGCACACCGATACGGCGTTGAAATGACCGCCGTAGAAACATATGCGACCAATGGTTTGATTGGCCACATGACTGCCGAAAGCCAATCTGTCGTTTTAGACGATAATGATCGGTTTTGGGTAAACACCATTGATAGCTTTTTGGAAACTGGCACCCCCATTCAAGAATTAAAGACTGTCTTGAATCGTTGCCATCCATAGGGCATTTCGATTGTTAAATTAGTAACAGAATGCTAATCTAACAGTAGGGGGAACCTTACACCACTATTGTTAACTTAATTGGATTGTCGTTTGTAAACTAATGTTAGATTGTAACTTTAGATAACATGATAATGTTTTAGCGTGCGAGCAAAGCACTTTGAGTACTCAGCTTAAGCTGAGTCAGGATTCGATTATGAACGGAGTGTAATTTGATTAAAAAACAAGGTGTGGGGTTCCCTCCAAGGAAGGCTAGGACTTTTTGGTCCTCGCCTTTTTTGTATGGAATTGTATGCACATCAATGAGATAATAATTGGTAGATTGGAGTGATTTATATGGCTGAACATAGTCACAATCACGAAGAACTATCTAGGGGGAGATTTTTTTCGGTTACTTTGCTTAATGTGTTAATCACGGTAGCCGAATTTATTGGTGGAGTTTTCTCCGGAAGTTTGTCGTTGATATCAGATGCGTTTCATAACCTAGGCGATAGTCTGTCCATTGTAATTAGTTATGTTGCCAGCAGAATTAGCCTGAAAAACCAGGATGAAAATAATACTTATGGTTACAAACGGGCGCAGATCATTACTGCATTTTTAAATTCGATTGCACTGGTAATTATCTGTCTGGTTTTGATTGTCGAGGCGGTTAGAAGATTTTCACATCCAGAGCCAATTGATGGGCCAGTGATGTTGACCGTTGCAATTATTGGTTTAGTTGCCAATGCAGCATCGGCGTTGATGCTGAATGCGGGAGCTAAGAATAATTTGAATATGCGGGCAACGTACCTACATATTATGAGCGATGCCCTTTCTTCGGTTGCCATCATTATTGGTGGGGTACTGATTGAACTTTTCCACTGGAACTGGGTTGATCCGTTAGTTACGATTTTAGTAGCTGGGTACATCGCATACGAAACCTGGCCAATTATTCGTCAGACCAACCGAATTTTGATGGAAGGGGCACCAAAGATTGATTATGAGGGGATTAAAACAGATCTACTCGAAATCGATGGTGTCTACAATGTTCATCACGTTCATGCGTGGTTGATTGATGAGCACAACATTGTTTTCTCTGCTCACGTTAATCTACACGATATGAAGATTAGCGAGGCTCAGCCAATATACCGGGAGATTGACCACGTCTTGAAGACCAAATATGGTGTTTGTCACACTACAATTCAAGCAGAAGCTGATCGTGGTAAAGATGAAGATATCATTTATGATCAGGGTGAAGACATTTAGGATTTTAATTATCGAGGAATATGCAATTGGCAAAATTTGATGAGTTTGAACAACGGGTAATTGATACCTGTGTCTTGGCGGGAACAATCATGATTGAAAGTGGTTCTGAAATGAACCGAGTCAATGACACAATAAATCGGATCGCTAAGAACGCGGGCCTTCCTGATGTTTCAGCATACGTAACTCTGACAGGAATTATTATGTCTGGAAGCAACGGTGCGGGTGCCAAAGTTGGCCAGATTGAAAAGCGGGAATTTGACATGGAAAAGGTTGCTAAAGTCAATGAGCTATCCCGGGAATTTGCTCACGATAAAATTGATATTGATGAGTTTCATGACCAGCTTGTTCATATTGATGATATTGTTAACAAATTTCCAATTTGGCTGCAAATGATTGGTGCAGCTTTGGTTTCTGGACCATTGGTGGTGGTTTTTAGAAATGATCCAGCAGATTTTTGGATTACTTGTGTTGTGGGGATGCTTGGCTGGGTAATTTATTACTTTCTAAGTATCTACATTCGAATCCGGTTTTTGAGTGAATTCACTGCGGCAGTGGTAATTGCTGCAGCAGCTATTTTGTCCGTAAAGTTCAACTTGGGTGTTAAGGCTGATGACATAATTGTTGGGGCAATGATGCCGTTAGTTCCCGGGATTCCACTAACCAATGCGGTTCGAGATGCATTATCTGGAAACTTAATCAGCGGTCCTGCACGAGGCATCGAGGCATTAATTAGTGCCTGTGCGCTTGGCTTCGGCGTGGCAATTGGTCTGCATTTTTTCTAAGGGGTAGTTAAATGAGTAGTTTGATCATAAATATTATCTGTGTTTATCTTGCCTCAGTGGGGTTTGGCTTAATTGTCAATTTGCCACACAAAGCATTAAATGCTGCTGGTTTAGACGGAGTGCTTGGTTGGCTGGTTTACTATGTCTTGATGCAGACTACCGGCGAAATTGGTTCGGCGAACTTTTTTGGCGGTTTAGTAATTGGATTATGTTCGATAGTTCTGGCTAGAATGAAAAAGATGCCAGCAATTTTATTTGACGTTCCTGGATTAGTTCCATTAGTTCCTGGAGGACAAGCCTATAATGCAATTAAAAACTTTGCGATGGGCAACTATACTGAAGCATTTAATTATTTGGCTCAGGTGGTTTGGATTGCAGGGGCAATTGCCTTGGGATTTATAGTTGCTGAGCTTTGTTTGAAGATTGATGTTAAGATTCGCAGGGTGACTAGAGCCAAGCGGATTTCAAAAAGATAACGGATAAAAAGCGTGAGGCAAAAGCCTCACGCTTTTTATGTATTTGTGGGTTGACGGAAGTTTAAAACCTGTGTATGATGTGTTTAAAATCATATTATATGACGTATAGTATTGTAGAGGTGATAATATGGCAATCCAAATAACGTCCGAATTATTAGATGGCAGCGTCTTGTCCTTGTTAAGTCAAGATGATTACTATGGTTATTCATTGACGCAGAAGGTTCAAGAGTACCTACCGGTGTCTGAGTCAACAATGTACCCGGTACTAAGAAGACTGACCAAAAATAATTACTTAGAAACTTATGATGAGCCTTACCAAGGACGTAATCGTCGTTACTATCGAATTACTGATGACGGTAAAGCGAAGTTTGCTGAAATTAAGGATGAATGGCAAATCTTTAAAGAACAGGTCGATCAATTATTAGGAGGAAGTGATCAACATGAATAAATTCATTGATGAATTGGCGGAACATCTAGGTCAGTTGTCGGTTGAAGAACGTCAGGATGCAGTTGAATTTTACAGTGAGTATTTACAGGATGGAAACTTTACTGAGTATGATGATGCGGTAAAGGAGTTAGGAACTCCCAAACAATTAGCTAGAAAAATTTTAGCGGATTACTCAATCAAGGAAAGTGATGCGGCAAAAGATTCGAACGGTCGGAAGAAAAAACCAAAGTCTGATGCAAAAACAATTTGGTTAATTATCTTGGCGCTGCTCTCCACACCGGTTACTATCCCACTCGCAATCGGCTTAGTAGCTGCTGGATTTGGAGTTATTATTGGAATTTTGGGAATTATCTTTGCTTTTGTGATGATTTTAGGTAGTTTAATTATTCTTGCAGGAATAGCAATTTTTGCCGGAGTCACGGTTTTGTCGGCGGAAGTTTGGACCGGAATTTATTACTTAGGAATGGGATTAGCAATTTTAGGCTTGTTTGTAGTCGCAGTTCCAATTGGAAAGTGGTTAATTGACTTGCTAGTACATTGGACTTCAGTGCTTTCAAAGTGGGTCTATGAAAAAGTTGTTCCTAAAAACCGCGCAGAGAAACGGGGGAATCACTAATGAAAAAAACTTTAATTATTGGAGCCACTATGGTGATTGTCGGAACTTTCTTGTTTGGAATGGGATACGCCAAGGGTGGTAATAAAAACATCTATTGGAAAGATGGCGGGTTTCGGGTCGATAATTCAAAAGTTGTGACTAAGAGATATGCTGATATAGATTCGATTAAGATTCAGTCTGAAGACCCAATTACGATTCAGCGAGGTAACGTTGATCAGGTACAAGTCAAATACCGTACAAGTACTGAATTGAGCCACGATTCTGCCAACAAGACTTTATCAATTAAAGATAATGTCAATCAAAAATACTCGGTGGGCTTTGATTTTAATCACGGGGTTAGTGAGCATGACAATCGGGTGCTGATCACTATTCCTAATAAACAAAAGTTAAAAGAAATATCTGGGGTAACTTCTGAGTCAGTTAACGTAGATAATTTAAGGGTTGGCAAGGTATCACTTAGCGGTGGCGCTGATTTTACTTTGAATAAAGTCACGACTGATAAACCGCTTAAATTTAATGCAGGTGATAACTTAACTTTGAGAAATGTAACTGCACCAATGGTTCGTGCCGACCTATCTGATGGAGATATCTATGTGGACAACGGAAAATTTGATAAAGACATCAGCAAGGTGACTACGAGTGATGGGGATGTAGATGTCCACCACTCATCATTTAAAGAACTCGACGTATCTAGTGACGATGGTGATTTAACTATCAACCATTCGAGGTTTGCTAAAAAGTTGACCACGAAGACACTTGATGGTGATACACTGATCACTGGAATTGATAAGAACAAGACAGATGTGCATGCTGAAACAAGTGACGGTAATCTTTCCGTCTTTGGAAACTCAAAGCGAAATCATCGGGTAGATCATGCAAAAGCAACGATTGATGTTTCATCAGAAGATGGTGATGTAACGGTAAAAGAGTAGCGGGAACAAAACTAATCTAAGAAAGATAGAACAAAATTTATACTAATTTGATAGTAGGGCATAAATTATTGGATTTAATAAGAACTAGGGTGTGGTCTGCACCTTAGTTCTTATTTTTATAGATTCCGGAAAAATTTTGTCGGCATCAGACCAATTAATTAAAAGAATGATAAATCGATTTTGAAAACGGGGAGGTTGCACTAACTGTGATATACTCAAAGTTAGTACATAAGAGAGGATTGTTTTTGAAATGTATGATTCAAATTACATGTTTATCGAGCCGGATCGCAATCGGTTTGCTAAATTAATTGTCAGTTTTTTGCTCACAACTTTCCTGGCGGTTTCTGTATCATTCAACTTTGATTACCTGCAATTTCTAGATTCGCTAATTACCTCAGCGATTCAAGGAAAGGCAGTTAGTCAATTCGCCGAGAAGTTCTACACAATGATTTCTTTCTTAGCAAGTCCTAAGTTGGATATCTTCTGGATATTGGTGATTGCCTTCTTTCTTTGGGGATTTAAATATAAGATTCCAGCGTTATTTGCAATTTTTACCCTTGGAGTCGGCGATATCATCGGTTTCATCATTAAAAATGTAGTTAAGCGTGACCGACCACCATTGCATATGGCTGCAGACGATGGCTATAGTTTTCCAAGTGGTCATGTTTTGGGAATCTTCATTGTTTTAGCAATTATCTGGATTTTCGTGGTACCGATTATTAGTCGAGCATCGGTTCGGGTGATTATTAGATGCCTTATCGTAATTGCTTTGATTTTGGTAATGTTCTCACGGGTATATCTCAATGCACATTTCCCAACTGATACAATTGGGGCAGGCTTTGTTGCCTATACTTGGTTGCAATTAGCCGAAATCTTGTACGCCGGATATGCGCCAAGGCTTAAGCAAATTAGTTTTATTTCAAATTCAAAGATTTAATAGTGAGGCGGTGACGCCTCTTTTTTTATCGGGTGGTGAGTTAATTGATCGATAAATTTACGGTGGGAACAACCTTAGTCAGGCCAATGGAAGTAAGGGATTTTGAGCGAATCAATGAGTTGAGAAGCGATTCTCAGATAGCAAAAGGCACTGGCTTGAATTTGGTAAGTAGTGAATACTCAGTTCCTACGTTTACCAGGGAATTGCAACTGTCTGATACCTACGCGATTGTTGTTGATGAACAGGTTCAAGGAGCGATAATATTGAATGAAGTCGTGGGTGAGTTTGGTGATGTTGATAAAAGCCGCAAGGAGTTGAGTTATTATTTGAACCCAGTATTGTGGTCTCGTGGCATTATGACCCAGACCTTGGGTGAATTGTTTAAAAGAATTGGTGAAACACAAACTGAAACCGTTCAGGCTGAAGTGTTTTCAGAAAATGTTAAGTCAACTGCACTTCTTCATAGACTGGGGTTCACAAAATTAGCCACCTTGGTTGATCCATTTGCTCTGAAAGAAAAGGTGATTTATGAGCTATCATTACAGAAAAAGTAACATGATTTGTCAAAGAGCATTTTCTGGAGTAAACTAGCAGTTATAAAATTTTAATAAATAATATTCGAAGTAGAGGCGCGTTTATTAAGAGTATTTTTCAGGAACTTGAACAGAAGTGATGACTGGAATTGAAAGGGATAATCGCCGAAATTGCTAATTGCGTTTCCAATTAGTGGTTGGGTCTTAACTTAATAAGTTAAGGACTGTCGTGGTGTTTGCTACGGAGTGCTATCAAGATATTGAAACCTAAAGATCTTCTTCAATATTCTTGTGGAAGGTCTTTTTTGTGCTTTTAACTCTATGATGCTTTGAAGGATTGGGAGAGAGTTTTTATGAGTGATAATTCTAATGATCAGGTTAAACGGGGATTGAAGTCCCGCCATGTTTCAATGATTGCCTTAGGAGGGTGTATTGGAACGGGGTTGTTTGTTGCCAGTGGTTCTGCAATTAGTACCGCAGGGCCCGGTGGTGCTTTGGTTGCATATGGTCTGATGGGAATGATGGTTTACTTCTTGATGACTAGTCTGGGTGAAATGGCAACCAATATGCCGATTTCAGGATCATTTGCTGCTTACTCAGCTAAGTACGTTGACCCAGCCCTAGGATTTGCGATGGGATGGAATTATTGGTTTAATTGGGCAATAACTGTTGCTGTTGATGTAAGTACCGTTGCGTTGGTTATGAAGTTTTGGTTGCCAAATATTCCATCATGGATTTGGAGTGCGTTAGCGTTAGCCTTGATCTTCTTGATTAATGCAATGTCAGTTAAGACGTTCGGTGAAACTGAATTCTGGATGTCATTGATCAAGGTTGTAACCATTATCATCTTCTTGGTGGTTGGTTTGCTTACCATCTTTGGAATTATGGGAGGCCACTTCATTGGCCTACGTAATTTCACAGTTAAGGATGCACCGTTTGTTGGTGGAATCTCACCGATCATTTCCGTGTTCGTGGTTGCCGGGTTCTCGTTCCAAGGAACCGAGCTTGTCGGGATTACTGCTGGTGAGTCGCAAGACCCTTCACACAGTGTGCCAAAGGCAATTAATGAAGTTTTCTGGAGAATTATTTTATTCTATATCCTGGCCATTGCTGTAATCGCAGCAATCTTGCCATATACTAGTCATTCGTTGCTTGGATCTGACGCTTCTGATATTGCAATTAGTCCATTTACTTTGGTTTTCCAACGGGCTGGTCTTGCAGCAGCAGCCAGTGTGATGAACGCAGTTATTTTGACATCAGTTATCTCATCAGCTAATTCAGGGATGTACGCATCTACTAGAATGCTCTACTCACTTTCAAATAGTGGGTATGCACCAAAGGTATTAGGAAAGACGGGTTCAAACGGAATTCCATACAACGCTTTGTTGGTTACGACGTTTGTTTCATTGTTAACTTTCGTTTCAAGTATTGCTGGTCCACAAATTTACATGTGGTTAGTTGCTGCATCTGGTTTGACTGGATTTATTGCTTGGTTCGGAATCGCAATTTCTCATTACCGTTTCAGACGGGCATTCGTCAAGCAAGGCCATGATTTAAGTGAGTTGAAGTATCATGCTAAGTGGTTCCCATTTGGCCCTGTACTTTGTCTGATTTTGTGTTTGTTGGTTATCATCGGTCAAAACCCTGATGCCTTTGCATCCTTTGATTGGAAGCAAATCTTAGTTACTTATATGAGTGTTCCTTTGGTTGTTGTGCTTTATGTAGTTTATAAGATTAAGAATCATACTAAGGTTATTCCATTGGATAAGGTTGACGTCAGCCCTTCACACGAAGAGGAAGATTTATCAAAATTAAACGATAAGAATTAGTGAAATCAAAAATCGGTCTATTCCATAATGGAATAGACCTTTTTCTTTTTATAGGCGTTACCATTGACGTTCTTGAATGGTTTGGGTAAAATTGCTGTTAATTGGTATATTTAACAAACAGGGGTGATTTTTAATGACAAAGTACATGTCAAAAGGAAAATACGCAAGAATGAATAAGCTGGTTAATGACCACGGGGTAATTGATGCTCTGGCTTTGGACCAACGCGGTTCATTAGTTAAGGCAACAAAAAAAGCTGCTGAGGATGCTGGCAAGCTTTGGTCAATGGATATGGTTTATGATTTTAAGGAAACCGTTTCTGAAGTTTTAAGTCCATTAAGCTCTGCAATTTTGCTGGACGAACAAATGGGATTCAAAGGAATTGAAGCAAAGTCTGAGGACACTGGATTAATTATGTCGTACGAAAAGACTGGTTACGATGCAGACACACCAGGAAGATTACCTTCATTGATTTCGGAACAATCAGCACAGATTATGATTGATAACGGTGCGGATGCTTTAAAAGTTTTGATTTACTACAATCCAAATGATCCTGATGAGATCAATGATCAAAAGAGGGCATTTGCAGAACGTTATGGTACAGAGGCGATGGCTGCCGAAGTTCCAACCTTCTTTGAAATCGTTACTTATGATGATCGCCTTGCATCCGATTCACTTGAATTCGCTAAGTTAAAGCCAGAGCTAGTTTTGAAGTCAATGAAGGAATTTACTCAGGACAAATACCACATTGACGTTTTGAAGATGGAAGTACCATTCAATCCTAAGTTCATCAAGGAATGGAATGCTGATCTTGATGAGGCTGCTTATTCTGAAGCAGAAGCTCAGGGATACTTGAAACAACTAGGTGAAGAGGCAACACGACCATTCATCTTCTTAAGTGCGGGTGTGCCTATGGATACCTTCCAAAGAGAATTGAAGCTGGCAGGGGATGCTAAGGTGCCATTTACTGGTGTTCTAAGTGGTCGGGCAACCTGGATTGACGGAATCAATATTTTTGTTAAGGATGGCCGTGACGCGCTTGTTGACTGGTTGAAGAACCGTGGTACTAAGAACGTGACTGGTTTGACAGAAATTCTTAACCAAACTGCTATTGCTTGGTATGATGTTTACGGCGGTAAGGATAACATCGAGGTAGTGGATGTCTCGAATTTGAAATAGTTAATACAAGATATTGATAACCTTATTTGAAACTAGTACAATATATTGTGTTAATTAATATTTCGAATAAGGGGAATTTATACATGCTTGTACTAGCCGGAACCATTGGCGCGGGAAAAACTTCTTTAACCCAAATGTTATCAAAACACTTGGAAACCCCAGCCTATTATGAATCTGTTGATAATAACAAGATCTTGCCACTGTTTTATGAAAATCCAAAAAAGTATGCTTTTTTACTGCAAATCGATTTTTTAAATCGACGGATGGAAGATATTAAACGTGCTTGGAAAGATGGTCAAAGCGTTATGGACCGTTCTATCTTTGAAGACTCACTGTTATTCCATTTGAACGCTGACTTGGGTCGCTCTACTGATACCGAGGTTCAAATCTACGATTCATTATTGCAAAACATGATGCAAGAAATGCCTAATTCAAAGCATTCAAAGAACCCTGATTTGTTAATCCACATTAATATTTCTTTCGATACAATGCTTGATCGAATCAAAAAGCGTGGCCGTCCATACGAACAAATTGAGACGGATCCTAGTTTGTTCCAATACTATAAGGACCTTAATTCTAGGTACTCAAATTGGTATGAACAATATGATAAATCACCAAAGATTCAGATTGACGGTGACCACTATGATTTTGTGGAAAGCGAAAGCGACCGAAAGCAAGTTATTAATATAATCGATGATAAACTTAACGATTTGGCAATCTAGTGATTGCAGTCTGACTTAGGATTGGTTATACTTTAGTCAGTCAAAAACGTTTCGTACCTTTAAGTAGATTTCAGAGAGGCAATGGTTGGTGTGAATTGCTATCGAAACTTCCAGTACGAGTGAACGGGCAGGTAATGCTGCACGGTTGTATGCCGTTACCATACTTTGAGTGTTTGGTCGCAAAATGTGGCTGAAAACTTGGGTGGTACCGCGAAAAAGGATCCTTCGTCCCAACGACGAGGGGTCCTTTTTATATATTTCGGAGGGATAAATAATGCTAGATATTAAATTGATCAGAAAAGATCCACAATTTTACAAGGATAAGTTAGCAACTAGAAACGTTAAGCCCGAAACAATTGACGAATTATTGTCATTTGATACTAAACGCCGGGGATTAATTGTTCAATCAGAATCATTAAAAGCTAAGAGAAATGAAGTTTCAGAACAAATTTCACAGCTTAAACGTAACAAAGAAGATGCTTCAAGTGCCATCAACGATATGAAAGAAGTCGGTGGCCAAATCAAGGAGCTAGATGAACAATTACGTGAGATTGAGAATGACCAAAATAATTTGGCCGCCCACTTACCCAACGTTCCAGCCGATGATGTTCCCGTTGGATTAACTGAAGAAGGCGCTGTTGAGCTTAGAAAAGTTGGCGATTTACCGAACTACGACTTTAAGCCAAAAGAGCATTTTGAAATTGGTGAAGATCTTGGGATTTTAGACTTTGAACGGGCAGCTAAGGTATCAGGTAGCCGGTTTGTTTACTATGTCGGGGATGGTGCTTTACTAGAACGTGCCGTTTACAACTTCTTTCTTGATGAAAACGCCAAGGCTGGGTTTAAAGAAATGATTACCCCATACATGGTCAGCGATGATGCGATGTTTGGTACTGGCCAATTTCCTAAGTTTAAAGAAACTAAGGCTGGCTACGAGACGATGGACGGTGATCGTGAATACACGCTAATCCCTACTGCCGAAGTTCCTTTGGTTAACTATCATCGTGAAGAAGTTCTCCCAGCAGAAGATTTACCAATGTCAGTAACCGCACTATCTCCTGCATTTAGATCTGAAGCCGGAAGTGCCGGAAAAGATACTCGTGGATTAATTCGTTTACATCAATTTAATAAGGTGGAAATGGTTAAGTTTACCAAACCTGAGCAATCATGGGATGCCTTGGAAGACTTGACTCACCAAGCAGAAAGCTTACTTCAAAAACTTGGTTTGGCATACCACGTGATTACGTTAACCACTGGGGACATGAGTTTTACAGCTGCTAAGACTAATGATCTTGAAGTTTGGTTCCCAGCCCAAAATCGTTATCGCGAAATCTCGAGTTGTTCTAATACAACTGACTTCCAAGCAAGAAGAGCACACATTCAGTATCGGGATGAGGATGGTAAACTTCAATTCGTCCATACACTTAATGGTTCAGGATTGGCAGTTGGTAGAGCTGTCGCTGCAATTTTGGAGAATTATCAAAATGCAGATGGTACAGTTACGATCCCAGATGTGTTGGTTCCTTACATGCACGGAATGACTAAAATTGAAAAACAAAAGTAACTAAATAGATTTAAGGCCGGTAGTGAGAGTCATTCTCGCTATCGGCCTTTTGTTTAAAGTGTTGATTTGACGCGGGTTTGATTGGCCTTCATTCGATCTGCCCGAAAAAAATCAGATAATCTCAAAAAAAGGCTTTTCATGAACGGCTAGATACGATATAATAATTCTTGTCGAAAAATTGGCATTGCAATTAGAAAACAAACGTAAAATTGCTTCTTGACGCGGTCTGGTGGCGATGATACAATGTAATAGTTGCATTGAGGATGTCTCTATCATCCATTTCTAAATGTACCATGGAGGATTAGCTCAGCTGGGAGAGCATCTGCCTTACAAGCAGGAGGTCACAGGTTCGATCCCTGTATCCTCCATATGAGCCGTTAGCTCAGTTGGTAGAGCATCTGACTTTTAATCAGAGGGTCGGCAGTTCGAGACTGCCACGGCTCATCGCCAGTTTTTCGAAGTTTTGCGGGCGTGGCGGAACTGGCAGACGCGCTAGATTTAGGTTCTAGTGTCTATTGACGTGGGGGTTCGAATCCCTTCGCCCGCAGTTGTTCCAATATGCCGACTTAGCTCAGTTGGTTAGAGCGCTTCACTAGTAATGAAGAGGTCGGGCGTTCGAATCGTCTAGTCGGCACTTTTGCGGAAGTAGTTCAGTGGTAGAACATCACCTTGCCATGGTGGGGGTCGCGGGTTCGAATCCCGTCTTCCGCTTCCATCTTCGGATGGGAGTAGCAAGTGTTACTCGTTACAACTTAATATTTATTTTGCACCCATAGCGCAACTGGATAGAGTGTCTGACTACGAATCAGAAGGTTGTAGGTTCGACTCCTACTGGGTGCATTTTTTATGCCGTTTTATCGGTATATTTCGGGAAGTAGCTCAGCTTGGTAGAGCACCTGGTTTGGGACCAGGGGGTCGCAGGTTCGAATCCTGTCTTCCCGATAGTCAATTACATAGCGTCACCAAGATCGTTGGACATGAATTAGTTAATTCATGTCCTTTTCTTATCCACGATTGTTTAGCCTTGTCTGACCTTGTTTTAGTTATTAACATTTGTGCTATATTATATAGATAGTAATTAAATATGCACATTATCGGGAAGTAGCTCAGCTTGGTAGAGCACTACGTTCGGGACGTAGGGGTCGCAAGTTCAAATCTTGTTTTCCCGATTTTTTTGTATCAAGAGATATTAATTGCAATTTAATGGTGGATTCGTATAATAATAGTCAGGATTAGTCAAGGATTGGGTGATTATATGGCTGACGAAAATATTTCAGATTTAATTGAAAAGTATTTAAAGAAAATTCTAGCGGAAAACGAAACTGTTAAGATTCGTCGTTCAGAAATTGCCGGTTTATTTGACGTGGTTCCTTCCCAGATAAACTATGTGATCAACACACGTTTTACCATTCAAAATGGGTATATTGTGGAAAGTAAGCGTGGTGGCGGAGGATACATTCGGATTGAAAAAGTGCATCTGCTAGACGATATTGATATATTAGATTCATTGATTGCGGCAATTGGTAACGAAATTTCGAAAAGAGATAGTGAAACAATCGTCTCAACGTTATATAATAATGAATTAATTAATCGAAGAGAGGCAAGCATTATACTATCTGCGATTGATAAGAGTGCAATTGATTTGAACAATAATGAATTAACGGCTATACTTCGGGCTAACATTATGATTTCTATTTTGAACCGGTTGAAGTATGACCGCTAGGAAGCGAGGGTATATATGGATAATTTATTCACACCAAGCGCAAAGAACGTTCTTTCTATAGCTCAACGGCAGGCTAAGCGTTTTAAACACCAAGCAATTGGTACTGAACACTTGTTGCTCGGGCTACTTATCGAAACAAACGGGATTGCTTACAAGGCACTTTCACAGTTTTCGGTAACTTCTGAAGATATTATTGAAGAAGTTGAACGATTTGCCGGATATGGTACTTTAAAAGACTTAGATTCGAATGATTATTTACCATACTCTCCAAAGGCAAAAGAGGTGTTGGCTCAGGCTGGCGATTTTGCTAAGAAGAATGGTGTTCCTAAAGTTGGAACTGAGCATATTTTACTAGCACTGTTAACTGACGATGAAGCACTCTCTTCACGGATTTTAATTAATCTTGGACTCGACTTAGCTCAAATCAGAAAGGTTACCCTGCGGAAGATGGGGGTTAGTGGTGGCTCAATGGCAACTAACAACGGACCAAAACGTAGAGGTCAAAACCAACAAAAACAAAGTGATTCTGCAACACCTACAATTGATTCACTTGCGCGTGATTTAACTGAATTAGCGCGTGAGGACAAACTCGATCCAACTATTGGCCGTGATTTAGAAGTTAAGCGGGTTATTCAGATTTTGGCTCGTAGAACTAAAAATAATCCTGTATTGATTGGTGAGCCAGGCGTTGGTAAGACAGCAATCGCTGAAGGACTAGCCCAGAAGATTGTCGGCGGTGAAGTCCCATCAGATATGGAAAGCAAGCGACTAATGATGCTTGATATGGGTTCTTTAGTTGCCGGAACAAAGTATCGTGGTGAATTTGAGGATCGTTTGAAGAAAGTTATCGAAGAAATTTACCAAGACGGTAACATCATTCTCTTCATTGATGAATTGCACACTTTGATTGGTGCTGGGGGTGCTGAAGGTGCAATCGATGCATCTAACATTTTAAAACCAGCATTAGCTCGTGGCGAGTTACAATTGATTGGTGCAACTACTTTGGATGAATATCAAAAGTACATTGAATCTGATTCAGCTCTTGAACGTAGATTTGCCAAAGTTAGTGTTGCTGAACCAACTACTGACGAAACTTTGGAAATTCTAAAAGGGTTAAGACCTAAGTACGAAGCTCACCACCAAGTAGAAATTACCGATGAAGCTCTTGAAGCTGCTGTTTCACTTTCAAGTCGCTACATTTCAGATAGATTCTTGCCAGATAAGGCAATCGATTTGATGGATGAAGCAGCCGCCAAGGTTAGAATTGATAAGCTAGAAAATGGCAAGACTCAAACGGATCATCAAAAAGTTTCAGAATTATATGGTGAACTTAACGAGGCGTTACTTGCACAAGATTATGAAGCTGCCGCAAAGCTACGTAAGCAAGTTAATGCATTAGAAGCTAAATTAGCAAAAACTGCTGACTCAGATGACAAGCCTAACTATAAAGTTAAGGAAACTGAGGATGATGTTGCTGAGGTTGTTTCTGAGTGGACTGGTGTTCCAGTTACCCAGATGACCAAGACTGAAGCTGACAAATTAGTGAACTTGGAAGATGTCCTCCATAAGCGGGTCATTGGCCAGGAAGAGGCGATTTCAGCAGTTTCAAGGTCAATTAGACGTGCTAGAAGTGGTCTGAAGGATCCTAATCGTCCAATTGGTTCATTTATGTTCCTAGGACCTACCGGAGTTGGTAAAACGGAATTGGCTAAGGCGGTTGCAGAAGCAGTCTTTGGCTCAGAAGACGATATTATCCGAGTGGATATGAGTGAGTTCATGGAAAAATACTCGACTAGTCGTTTGATTGGTTCAGCTCCTGGTTACGTTGGTTATGATGAGGGTGGTCAATTAACTGAAAAGGTTCGTCAAAAGCCATATTCAGTTGTTTTATTCGATGAGGTCGAAAAGGCTCACCCAGATGTATTTAATCTTTTACTTCAAGTATTGGATGATGGTTTCCTAAGTGACTCTAAGGGTCGTAAGATTGACTTTAGAAACACAGTAATCATCATGACTTCTAACTTGGGAGCAACTACTCTTCGTGATAAGAAGACTGTTGGTTTCGGTGCTGAAGAGGCTAGTGAAGATTACAACGCTATGAAATCAACGATTCAAGAAGCACTTAAGCAGAGATTCCGTCCTGAATTCCTTAACAGAATTGACGAGACAGTCATCTTCCATTCATTAACTAAGAATGAATTGAGTCAAATCGTTAACTTGATGACTAAACCAGTTGTTAATAGGATTCACGAACAGGGAATCGACATTAAAGTAACCAAGACAGCAATTAACATTATTGCCAAGAACGGTTATGATCCTGAGTACGGTGCTCGTCCAATTAGAAGGGCAATCCAAACTCAACTTGAAGATAATCTAAGCGCTAAGTTGCTTGCAAAGGAAATTGTCCCTGGAGATTCAGTTACCGTTGGTGGCAGAAATAATCAGATTACAATTTCGGTCAAGAAACCTGAACCTAAGGGCTTAGTTAAAAATAAAAAGTAAACAGTTTTTCGATGTAAGGCAAACTATTGACATTTAATATGTAAGTTGGTATATTAACAGTTGTATTTGTTGTGAATCGAAATGGTCAGCGCGATCTATTGTCCGGGTTGACCTGCATAAAAACCAAAAGCAAGTTTGAGCTTGTTTTTGGATTTTTTTTGCTCAAAATCCGGCAAATTTGCTAAAAAAGGCAAATTGTAATCAAACTGTAACATTTCGATTCGGGAATTTTTGTGAGAGGTGAAAAACTTGGCAGGACATTTAGTTAAATATGGAAAACACCGCACCCGTCGAAGTTATGCACGTATCAAAGAAGTGCTAGATTTACCTAATCTGATTGAAATCCAAAGCGATTCATATAATTGGTTCTTGGATGACGGATTACGGGAAACATTCGATGGCATTATGCCAATTGACGATTTCCAAGGAAAATTATCATTGGAATTTGTTGATTATCAACTTTTAGAGCCAAAGTATACTGTTGACGAGGCTCGTGAACACGAAGCCAACTATTCAGCACCATTGCACATCACTTTGAAATTGACTAACCACGAAACTGGCGAAATCAAGACTCAAGATGTGTTCTTTGGTGACTTCCCATTGATGACTAATCAAGGTACTTTTATCATCAATGGTGCAGAACGAGTTATTGTTTCTCAATTAGTTCGTTCTCCTGGTGTTTACTACCATGAAGATAACGATAAAAATGGTAAGGTTTCATTTGGTACAACCATCATCCCTAACCGTGGTGCATGGCTAGAATTTGAAACTGATGCAAAGAACATTTCATATGTACGTATTGATAGAACTCGTAAGATTCCGTTGACTGAGTTGGTTCGTTCATTAGGTTTTGGTGATGATTCAGAAATCACTGAAATCTTTGGTGAAAACGACAGTTTGGAACTTACTCTTGAAAAGGACGTTCATAAAGATACTGACGATTCACGTGTTGAAGAGTCATTGAAAGATATCTACGAGCGTTTGCGGCCTGGTGAACCTAAGACTGCTGATTCTTCAAGAAGTTTATTGACTGCGCGTTTCTTTGATCCAAAGCGTTACGATATGGCTCCAGTTGGTCGTTACAAGACTAACAAGAAGCTCAGTTTAAAGACTCGTCTTTTGGGACTTACTCTTGCTGAAACTTTAGCTGATCCTGATACTGGTGAAGTTATTGCTCAAAAGGGTACTTTAGTGACCAAGGATGTAATGAAAGATTTGAGCCCATACTTGGATAACAAGGACTTCAAGGCATACACATTCAACCCTTCAGAAGAAGCCGTTGTTACTGAGCCAATGACTGTGCAAATTATCAAGGTTCAATCAGAAAACGATCCTGAGAGAGTTGTTCCAGTTATTGGTAACGACAACATTAGTCTCGACTTCAAGCACATTACTCCAGCTGACATCATCGCATCAATGAACTACTTCTTTAACTTACAAGAAGGTATTGGTTCAACTGATGATATCGATCACTTGGGTAACCGTCGTATCCGTTCAGTTGGTGAGTTACTACAAAACCAATTTAGAATCGGACTTTCACGGATGGAACGTGTTGTACGTGAAAGAATGTCTATTCAAGACAGTGCAACTGTTACACCACAACAATTGATTAACATTCGTCCTGTTGTAGCATCAATCAAGGAATTCTTCGGTTCTTCTCAACTCTCACAATTCATGGACCAAACTAATCCATTGGGTGAATTGACACACAAACGTCGTCTATCAGCCCTTGGACCTGGTGGTTTGACTCGTGACCGTGCCGGATATGAAGTTCGTGACGTTCACTATACCCACTATGGCCGTATGTGTCCTATTGAAACTCCTGAAGGTCCTAACATTGGATTGATCAACAGTTTGTCAAGTTATGCCCGAGTTAACAGATATGGGTTCATTGAAACTCCATACCGTCGTGTTGACTGGACTTCTCACAAAGTTACTGATCGAATCGATTATTTGACTGCTGACGAAGAAGATAACTTCGTTATTGCACAGGCCAACTCACCATTGAATGACGACGGTTCATTTGTAAATGACGTTGTTATGGCTCGTGCTAAGTCAAATAACATCGAAACTGGAATCGAAAACGTCGATTACATGGACGTTTCTCCTAAGCAAGTAGTTGCCGTTGCGACTGCATGTATTCCTTTCTTGGAAAATGATGACTCAAACCGTGCCTTAATGGGTGCTAACATGCAGCGTCAAGCCGTTCCTTTGGTTGACCCTCATGCTCCACTTATTGGTACTGGTATTGAATATAAAGCAGCTCATGATTCTGGTGTTGCTTTGATTTGTAAGTATGACGGTACCGTTGAATACGTTGATTCACGTGAAGTTCGTGTTCGTCGCGAAGATGGTACTCTTGATACCTACAAGCTAATGAAATTCCACCGTTCAAACGGTGGTAAGAACTACAACCAACGTCCAATCGTTAAGACAGGGGACAAAGTTGATGCTGACGAAATCTTAGCTGATGGTCCATCAATGGAAAACGGAGAGCTTGCTCTTGGTCAAAACCCAGTTGTTGCCTTCATGACTTGGCAAGGATATAACTTTGAAGATGCCATCGCTATCAACGAGCGATTGGTTAAGGATGATGTTTACACATCAATCCATATCGAAGAGTACGAATCAGAAACTCGGGACACTAAACTTGGACCTGAGGAAATGACTCGTGAGCTTCCTAACGTTGGTGAGGACGCACTTAAGAACCTTGATGAAAACGGTACTGTAATGATTGGTGCTGAAGTTCATGATGGTGATATCTTGGTTGGTAAAGTTACTCCTAAGGGTGTTACTGAATTATCAGCCGAAGAGCGTTTGCTGCATGCCATCTTTGGTGAAAAATCACGTGAAGTTCGTGATACATCACTTAGAGTTCCTCATGGTGGTGGCGGTATCGTCCAAGACGTTAAGGTCTTCACTCGTGAGAATGGTGACGAACTATCTCCAGGTGTTAACAAGATGATCCGGGTTTATATTGCTCAAAAACGTAAGCTCCAAGTTGGTGACAAGATGGCCGGTCGTCATGGTAACAAGGGTACAGTTTCAGTGGTTATTCCTGAAGAAGATATGCCTTACTTGCCAGACGGAACACCAATCGACATTATGCTTAGTCCCATGGGTGTGCCATCTCGTATGAACATCGGACAAGTTTTGGAAATCCATTTAGGTATGGCTGCTAGAAAACTTGGTATCCACATGGCTACACCTGTTTTCGATGGTGCTCAAGATAGTGATATTTGGGATGCTGTTAAGGAAGCTGGTATGGCTGATGATGGTAAGACTGTTGTTTACGATGGTCGTACCGGTGAACCATTTGACAAACGAATTGCCGTTGGGGTTATGCATTACATGAAGCTTGCCCACATGGTTGACGATAAGATTCATGCTCGTTCAATTGGACCTTACTCATTAGTTACGCAACAACCACTTGGTGGTAAAGCACAATTTGGTGGCCAGCGTTTCGGTGAAATGGAAGTTTGGGCACTTGAAGCTTATGGTGCAGCTTATACATTGCAAGAAATCTTAACTTACAAGTCTGATGATGTTACCGGACGGGTTAAGACTTATGAAGCAATTGTTAAGGGTGAACCAATTCCTAAGCCAGGTGTTCCAGAATCATTCCGAGTTCTTGTTAAAGAACTTCAATCTCTTGGTCTTGATATGAAAGTGCTCGATAACAGCAAGAAGGAAATCGAACTTCGTGATTTAGACGATGACGATGATGTCTTGAATGTTGATGCTATCAGCAAGATGGCAGAACAAAAAGCACAGCAGGAAAGTCAAGCTGCAGAAAACCAAGAATCTCAACAAGCAGAATCAACTCAAACGAACAACAACGAACAGTAATGGGAGGTTGAACTAGTGGTCGATGTTAACAAATTCGAAAGTATGCAAATTGGACTAGCATCTCCTGATAAGATCCGTAGTTGGTCTTATGGTGAAGTTAAGAAGCCAGAAACAATCAACTACCGGACATTGAAGCCTGAAAAAGATGGGCTTTTTGATGAAAGAATCTTTGGACCTACCAAAGATTGGGAGTGCGCGTGTGGTAAATACAAGCGAATCCGTTACAAGGGTATCGTCTGTGACCGATGTGGTGTTGAAGTTACTCGTTCAAAAGTCCGTCGTGAACGAATGGGTCATATTGAATTAGCAGCTCCAGTAACTCACATCTGGTACTTCAAAGGAATCCCTAGTCGGATGGGTCTTGTCCTTGACATGAGCCCACGTGCCCTTGAAGAAATTATCTACTTTGCATCATATGTTGTAACTGATCCAGGTAACACACCAATGGAGAAGAAACAACTCTTGTCAGAACGTGAATACCGTGAAAAGAAACAAGAATACGGTCCACGTTTCGAAGCCCAAGTTGGTGCGGAAGCAATTAAGACATTGTTAAAAGATGTCGATGTTGAAAAAGAAGTTGCTGAACTTAAGGAAGAACTTAAAGATGCAACTGGTCAAAAGAGAACTCGTGCCGTAAGACGTTTGGATATCTTGGAAGCATTCGTTAATTCCGGAAATGAACTTTCATGGATGGTAATGGATACAATTCCAGTTATTCCACCTGACTTACGTCCAATGGTTCAACTAGAAGGTGGCCGTTTCGCCACTTCTGATTTGAACGATTTATACCGTCGAGTTATTAACCGTAATAACCGTCTTAAGAGATTGCTTGACCTTAATGCCCCTGGTATTATTGTTCAAAACGAAAAGCGGATGCTTCAAGAAGCCGTTGATGCTTTGATCGATAATGGTCGTCGTGGCCGTCCAGTAGCCGGTCCAGGTAACCGTCCTCTTAAATCTCTTTCACACATGCTTAAGGGTAAGCAAGGACGTTTCCGTCAAAACTTACTTGGTAAGCGTGTTGATTACTCTGGTCGTTCAGTTATCGATGTTGGTCCTAACTTAAAGATGAACCAAATGGGTCTTCCTGTTCCAATGGCTATGGAATTATTCAAGCCATTCATCATGAAGGAACTAGTTGGTCGTAAATTAGCCTCAAACATCAAGAATGCCAAGAGAAAGATTGAACGCCAAGACGACGATGTATTTAGTGTATTGGACGACGTGATCAAGGAACATCCAGTTCTATTGAACCGTGCCCCTACACTTCACCGTTTGGGTATTCAAGCTTTTGAACCAGTATTGGTATCTGGTAAGGCAATGCGTCTTCACCCACTTGTGTGTGAAGCTTATAATGCCGATTTTGATGGTGACCAAATGGCCATCCATGTTCCTTTATCAGATGAGGCTCAAGCAGAATCAAGACTGTTGATGCTTGCTGCTGGTCACATCCTTGCACCTAAGGATGGAAAACCAGTTGTTGCTCCTTCACAAGATATGGTTATTGGTAACTACTACCTAACTATGGAAGAAGTTAACAAGATTGGTGAGGGAATGATTTTCAATTCACCAGATGAGACTGATCTTGCGTTTAGAAATGGTCTTGTTCACTGGCATACTCGTGTTGGTATCAAAGTGGATGCATATC
Organism: Lentilactobacillus curieae; assembly: GCF_000785105.2. Classification (NCBI taxonomy): domain Bacteria; kingdom Bacillati; phylum Bacillota; class Bacilli; order Lactobacillales; family Lactobacillaceae; genus Lentilactobacillus; species Lentilactobacillus curieae. The sequence continues at coordinate 1,357,743 of NZ_CP018906.1, forward strand.
CTAAGAAGAACTTTACTGATGAACAAAAGGGTAAGATCTTAGTTACATCAGTTGGTAAGATTTTGTTCAACCAAATCTTGCCTGCAGGATTCCCATACCTGAATGAACCAACAGAAACTAACTTGAACGGTTACCTAGATGACAAGTTCTTCTTGGAACCTGGTGAGGATATTAATGAGCATCTTAAAGATGCAGAAGTTATTCCTCCATTCAAGAAAGGTTTCTTGAGTGATATCATTGCTGAAGTTTACAAGCAATACAAGGTAACCGAAACTTCACTTCTACTAGATAGAATGAAGGATCTTGGTTACGATGACTCAACTAAATCAGGCTTGACCGTTGGTATCTCTGATGTTACCGAACTACCTGATAAACAAGAAATTATTGACAATGCCCACAAGAAGGTGGGAATGGTTACTAAGCAATTCCGTCGTGGATTGATTACAGATCACGAACGTTATGAACGAGTAATTGGTATCTGGAACGATGCTAAGGACGACATTCAAGGCCGACTCATGGAGAGTTTTGATCCTCAAAACCCTATCTTCATGATGAGTGATTCTGGAGCCCGTGGAAATGTTTCTAACTTTACCCAGCTTGCTGGTATGCGTGGTTTGATGGCTGCTCCTAACGGTGAAATCATGGAATTGCCTATTACTTCGAACTTCCGTGAGGGACTTTCTGTTTTGGAAATGTTCATTTCTACCCATGGTGCTCGTAAAGGTATGACTGATACTGCCCTTAAGACTGCCAACTCAGGTTACTTGACTCGTCGTCTTGTTGATGTGGCTCAAGATGTTATTGTTCGTGAGAAGGACTGTGGTACTGACCGTGGTTTGACTATTAGTGCAATTACTGAAGGTAACGAAATGATTGAACCATTGTACGACCGAATTGTTGGTCGTTACGCATTGAAGTCAGTTAAAAACCCTAAGACTGGTGAAGTTATTACACCAGCTGGAGTTATGATTGATGAAGATATGGGACAAGCTATCGTTGATGCTGGTATTGAAGAAGTTACTATCCGTTCAGCATTTACTTGCAACACCATTCATGGTGTCTGTGAAAAATGTTATGGTCGTAACATGGCTACTGGGGACGAGGTTGAAGTTGGTGAAGCTGTTGGTACTGTCGCAGCTCAATCAATCGGTGAACCTGGTACTCAATTGACTATGCGTAACTTCCATACCGGTGGTGTTGCTGGTAACGCCGATATTACCCAAGGACTTCCTCGTGTTCAAGAAATTTTTGAAGCTCGGAACCCTAAAGGTAAAGCTGAGATTTCTGAGGTTACTGGTACTGTTGAGTCAATCGAAGAAAACCCTGCTGAAAGAACTAAAGAAGTAACTATCAAGGGTGAAGCAGATACAAGAACTTACACTGTTCCAATCACTGCCAGAATGAGAGTTGTCGAAGGTGATTACATTCACCGTGGTGCTGCTCTTAACGAAGGTTCTGTCGATCCTAAGGAACTATTGAAAGTTCGTGATGTGCTTTCAACTGAGAATTACTTACTTCATGAAGTTCAAAAAGTTTATCGGATGCAAGGTGTGGAAGTTTCAGATAAGCACGTGGAAATCATGATTCGTCAAATGCTTCGTAAGGTTAGAATCATGGATCCAGGTGACACTGATGTTCTTCCAGGAACCCTTGTGGATATTAACGACTTTAAGGAAAGTAACGCAGATGCCGTTGTATCTGGTGCTGTTCCTGCTACTGGTCGTCCTGTCTTACTTGGAATTACTAAGGCCGCCCTTGAAACAAACAGTTTCTTGTCAGCCGCATCATTCCAGGAAACTACTCGAGTTCTTACTGATGCCGCAATTCGTGGTAAGAATGACCCACTTGTTGGACTTAAAGAAAATGTTATTATCGGTAAGTTAATCCCAGCCGGAACTGGAATGGGTGACTACCGTGGTATCAAACCAGAAGAAACTGGCGATTCATCAACTGAGGGAGTTTACTCAATCAGCGAACTTGAAGAAAAGATGAAAGCCGAAGAAGAACAAGGCAAGTAATCTGCTAGTTTCTACCAACTAAAGCACCGAGAGATGATCTCGATGCTTTTTTTGTACATAAAATTTTGTTCAGAAAAAATGTTAAGAGCTGTGGTAGTTATAATAAACGCGATGGATAAAAATGGAATAAATGGTAGCTTATAACGATAGTTTTTCAAACAACACAAAAACAGCAACGCCAGGATACACGCGATGAAGATAATTATTAGAGTGGTTAAATTACCGACAATGAGGAAAAATGCGAGAACTATTTCAATATCAGCATTACCGATAAAACGTTCTCTGTAGTTAATCCGAGTAATAATGAGTGATAAGGTCCAGATAAATCCGATGAAAACAAAAGGGTTTGGGCTGATGAAACTTGCCGTAATCATAAATCCCAATGTCTCCCATTGATACAACTGTTGATCTGATAGGTCTTCTAAAGTTAGCAAGGTCAGCCAGGTGAAAATTATTGCTGCACTGATAGGAGAGACTGCGTGTGTTGCTAAAATAAATAGGGTGCCTAATGAAATCTCAGCTATGAATCCAATCTTAGGAATTTTAGCCGAGCAATTACTACACTTTCCACGTAGGGTTATGTAACTTAGTACTGGAATAAGTTCCCAAGTGTGTAATACTGTTTGACAGTTGTCACAATGAGACTGAGGGAATATAATTGATTCGTTCCTCTTGAGTCTGGTTACGACCACACATAGAAACGACGCGAGGGAGCTTCCGAGAATAAAAGCAAACAGTGACATAATCATAATAATTGATACCTCCTATCAGTTAAGTACGATAAAAAGATATGATTATTCGATATTGACACAAACTGTTCTCCATGATAAATTAGACAAGGTGCTTTTTGTAACAGGTTTCTGAATCGATCAGACATGCTGACTGTTCTGACAAAAAGTGTTGGGCGGTACACATTCTTTTTTACCAAAAAAAGAACCGCCTGGATGTGTGGACTTATATTATATTGATATTTGCGAAAGGAGTACTTTTTAGATGCCTACAATTAACCAATTGGTTCGTAAAGGACGTAAATCTAGAAGTTCTAAATCAAATGCACCAGCTTTAAACTATGCTTACAACTCATACAAGAAGAAGCAAGTTAACGTACCTGCTCCTCAAAAACGTGGGGTTGCTACTCGTGTCGGTACTATGACACCAAAGAAGCCTAACTCTGCTTTGCGGAAGTATGCTCGTGTTCGTTTGTCAAACTTGATCGAAGTTACTGCTTACATTCCAGGTATTGGACACAACTTACAAGAACATAGTGTTGTTCTTATTCGTGGTGGCCGTGTAAAGGATTTACCTGGTGTTCGTTATCACGTTATTCGTGGTGCCCTTGATACTGCCGGTGTTCAAGATCGTCGTCAAAGTCGTTCTAAATACGGTACAAAGAAGCCTAAAGAATAATATCTATTCGATTAATTCAATTTAGTTCTATCTATTAATAGGAGGATAACGAAATGCCTAGAAAAGGAAATGTTCAAAAGAGAGAAGTACTACCAGATCCAATGTACAACTCTAAATTGGTTACTCGCTTGATTAACCGTATGATGCTTGACGGTAAGCGAGGAACTTCAGCAAAAATTTTATATGCTGCATTCGATTTAATTAAAGAAGAAACTGGTAATGAACCAGTTGAAGTGTTTGAAGAAGCTATGAAGAACGTAATGCCTGTACTTGAAGTTAAGGCTCGTCGTGTTGGTGGATCAAACTACCAAGTTCCAATCGAAGTTCGCCCAGATCGTCGTACTACTTTGGGTCTTCGTTGGATTGTTAGCTACGCACGTTTACGTGGTGAACATACTATGACTGAACGTCTTGCACGTGAAATCATGGATGCTGCTAACAATACTGGTGCAGCTGTTAAGAAGCGTGAAGACACTCACAAGATGGCTGAAGCCAACCGTGCCTTCGCTCATTACCGTTGGTAATCACATACAATTATTACAATTTTGGATAACGGTCAAACGACCGTTTTTCCTGTAAAATCAGCACGTTTTTTGAAAGGAGTCACACAATGGCTAACAAACGAGAATTTCCGCTAGAAAAAACTCGTAACATCGGTATCATGGCGCATATCGATGCTGGTAAAACAACTACTACTGAACGTATCTTGTACTATACCGGTAAGATTCACAAAATTGGTGAAACCCATGATGGTGCTTCACAAATGGACTGGATGGACCAAGAACAAGAACGTGGTATTACTATCACTTCAGCTGCTACAACAGCTGCTTGGAAAAACCACCGTATTAACATTATTGATACCCCAGGACACGTGGACTTCACTATTGAAGTTGAACGTTCACTCCGTGTTCTTGATGGTGCCGTAGCTGTTCTTGATGCACAAGCCGGTGTTGAACCTCAAACAGAAACTGTTTGGCGTCAAGCATCTGACTATGATGTTCCAAGAATCGTATTTGCAAACAAGATGGATAAGTTGGGTGCAGACTTCGACTTCTCTGTTCAATCACTACGTGACCGTTTGCAAGCTAATGCATTGGCTATTCAAATGCCAATTGGTGCCGAAGACGACTTCGAAGGTGTTATTGACCTTGTTGAAATGAAGGCTGATATCTACGACGAAGACGAATTGGGTTCAGAATGGGATACTGTTGATATTCCTGATGAATATAAAGAAGAAGCTGAAAAGCGTCGTGGACAAATGCTTGAACAATTAGCTGATATTGATGATGACATCATGGAAAAATACCTTGATGGACAAGAAATCTCAGTTGATGAAATCAAAGCTGCAATCCGTAAAGGTACTTTGAGCTTGGAACTATTCCCAGTACTTGCTGGTTCAGCTTTCAAGAACAAAGGTGTTCAAATGATGCTTGACGCTGTTGTTGATTACTTACCATCACCACTTGATGTTAAGCCATACAGTGCCACTGATCCTTCAACTGACGAACAAGTTGATTTAGTTGCTGGTGACGACAAGCCATTTGCTGCTTTAGCATTTAAGGTTGCTACCGACCCATTTGTTGGTCGTTTGACATTTATTCGTGTATATCAAGGTACTCTTGAATCAGGTTCATATGTTCTTAACGCTACTAAGGATAAACGTGAACGTGTTGGTCGTTTGCTACAAATGCATTCTAACCAACGTCAAGAAATTCCAGAAGTATTCTCAGGTGATATCGCTGCTGCTATCGGTTTGAAGAACACCACTACTGGTGATTCTTTGACTGATCCAGATCATCCACTTCACTTGGAATCAATGGAATTCCCTGACCCAGTTATCCAGGTTGCTGTTGAACCTAAGTCAAAAGCTGATCAAGATAAGATGGATGTTGCTCTTCAAAAGCTTGCTGAAGAAGATCCTTCATTCCATGCTGAAACTAACCCAGAAACTGGTGAAACTATTATCGCCGGAATGGGTGAGTTGCATTTGGACATTATCGTTGATCGTATGAGACGTGAATTTAACGTTGAAGCCACTATTGGTGCTCCACAAGTTTCATACCGTGAAGCCTTCACTAAGTCCGTTCAAGCTCAAGGTAAGTTTGTTCGTCAATCTGGTGGTAAAGGTCAATATGGTGATGTTTGGATTGAATTCACACCTAACGAAGAAGGTAAAGGATTCGAATTCGAAGATGCTATCGTTGGTGGTGTTGTTCCTCGTGAATACATCCCTTCAGTAGAACAAGGTTTGAAGGAAGCATTGAATAACGGTGTTCTTGCCGGTTATCCATTGGTTGACTTGAAAGCCAAGCTTTACGATGGTAGTTATCATGATGTCGATTCTAGTGAAGCCGCATTTAAGGTTGCCGCTTCAATCGCATTGAGAGAAGCTGCTAAGAAGGCTGCTCCAGTTATTCTTGAACCAATCATGAAGGTTGAAGTTCGTGTGCCAGAAGAGTACATGGGTGATATCATGGGTCAAATCACTGCCCGTCGTGGTCGTGTTGAAGGTATGGAAGCAGTTGCTGGCTCTGAAGAAATTCACGCCTTCGTTCCACTTTCAGAAATGTTCGGTTACGCAACTACTTTACGTTCTGCATCACAAGGTCGTGGTACTTTCACTATGACATTTGATCACTACGAAGCAGTTCCAAAGAGCATTCAAGAAGATATTATCAAGAAGAATGGCGGAAACGCTTCTTCAGAAGACTAATATTTTTAAAAGACGAGCTATGCTCGTCTTTTTTGTTTGGTAAAGAATGACAGAAATATTACAAATGCAAATTTATCTAGGATAAGCCTTGTCATGTGACGGGTTTTCTTGTACACTATTCAGGTAATTGTTTTTACGGGTAAGTATGCTCAAAAAATGATACAAGATAGCTTTGATGTGAAAGGTTGCGACACACCCGGATGCTTTGCCATGGGTTTGGCGGTAATTTTCACGGAGTTAGTCATATTTTTAAAATAGACGAAGGAGGGAACACAATGGCAAAACAAAAGATTCGTATTCGCTTAAAGGCATATGAGCATCGTATTTTAGATCAATCAGCAGAAAAAATCGTTGCTACGGCAGAAAGAACTGGAGCTACTATTTCAGGTCCAATTCCACTACCTACTGAACGCACAATTTATACTGTTTTGAGTTCACCACATAAGTTTAAGGATGCTCGTGAACAGTTTGAAATTTTGACACATAAGCGTTTAATCGATATTACTAATCCAACACCAAAGACAGTTGACTCATTAATGAAGCTCGACTTGCCAAGCGGTGTGGACATTGAAATTAAGCTATAAAAAATACAATTAAATTGGAGGTGTACTCATGACCACAAAAGGAATCTTAGGAAAGAAAGTTGGAATGACCCAAGTATTCACAGATAATGGTGAATTAGTTCCCGTTACAGTTGTTGAAGTAAGTCCAAACGTTGTTATGCAAGTTAAAACTGCAGAAACTGACGGTTACGACGCAATTCAATTGGGTTATGCAGACAAACGCGCTGTGCTTGCAAACAAGCCAGAAGAAGGTCATGCAAAGAAAGCAAAAACTACTCCTAAGCGCTTCATTAAAGAAATCAAAGATGTTGAGCTAGGAGATTACGAATTATCAGGTGAAGTTAAGGCTGACATCTTTGAACCAGGAGACATCGTTGATGTAACTGGTATTACTAAGGGTCATGGATACCAAGGTAACATTCATAAAGATGGTCAACGTCGTGGACCAGAAACTCATGGTTCTCGTTATCACCGTCGTCCAGGTTCATTGGGACCAATCATTAACCGTGTTGCAGCAGGTATGAAACTACCAGGTAGAATGGGTAACAAGACAGTTACAATTCAAAACCTTGAAATCGTTCGTACTGATGTTGAAAACAATGTGATTTTGGTTAAGGGTAACGTTCCTGGAGCTAACAAATCATACATTACAATCAAAACCGCAGCTCGCGGTACAAAATAATAGAAGGGAGGCAACCATAAATGACTGATGTAGCATTATATAAACAAGATGGAAGTAAAAGCGGTAACGTATCATTAAACGACTCAATCTTTGGTATTGAACCAAACGAAAACGTTGTTTTTGACACAATCTTAATGCAACGTGCTTCAATGCGCCAAGGAACACACGCTGTTAAGAACCGTTCAGCTGTTCGCGGTGGTGGTAAGAAACCATGGCGTCAAAAGGGTACTGGTAGAGCTCGTCAAGGATCAATTCGTTCACCACAATGGCGTGGCGGTGGAATTGTCTTCGGACCTGCTCCACGTTCATACGCATACCATTTACCACGTAAAGTTACTCGTTTAGCATTGAAGTCTGTTCTATCTACTAAGGTAGCAGATGACAAGTTCTTAGTTGTTGATGCACTTGCATATGACGCACCAAAGACTAAAGACTTCTCAGCAATGTTAGACAAGTTGGAAGTTTCAACTAAGACATTGGTAGTTTTGGAAGACGACAACGAAAAAGCAATGTTATCTGCACGTAACCTTGAAAACGTTAAGGTTGTCCTTGCAAAAGGAATTAACGTACTCGATGTTGCCAACAGTGACAAAGTCGTTATTACAAAAGCTGCCCTTTCTCAAGTAGAGGAGGTGCTCGCATAATGGAATCACGCGATATCATTTTACGCCCAGTTATTACTGAAGAATCAACCAGCAAGATGGACGATAAGAGCTACACTTTCGACGTAGATCTACGAGCAACTAAAACCCAAGTGAAAAAAGCTATCGAAGACATTTTTGATGTTAAAGTAACACGAGTAAACATCATGAACGTTAAGGGTAAGCAAAAACGCCAAGGTAGATATGTTGGCTTTACTAAGAAACGTCGTAAGGCAATCGTTACATTGTCTGAAGATTCAAAAGAAATTCAATTATTCGGCGAAGAATAAAAATAATCAACTAGGAGGGAAACATCTTGGCTATTAAGACATACAAGCCAACCAGCAATGGTAGACGTAACATGACTAGCCTTGACTACAGTGATATCACTAAGTCAAAGCCTGAAAAGTCATTGCTTGAACCAAAGAGCAAGACTGCTGGCCGTAACAACTACGGTCATATGACTGTTCGTCACCGTGGTGGTGGTAACAAGAATCAATACCGTGTTATTGATTTCAAACGTAACAAAGATGACATTACAGCTACTGTTAAAGCCATCGAATATGATCCTAACAGAACTGCAAACATTGCTCTTGTTGTATATGAAGATGGTGTTAAGTCATACATCCTCGCACCTAAGGGCTTAAAAGTTGGGGATAAAATTGAATCTGGTGCAAATGCAGATATTAAGACTGGTAACACTTTGCCATTGGTAAACATTCCAGTTGGTTCAGTTATCCACAATATCGAATTGAAGCCAGGTAAGGGTGGACAACTTGTTCGTTCTGCTGGTACTTCAGCTCAATTACTTGGCCGTGACGGTAAGTACGCACTTGTTAGATTATCATCTGGTGAAGTTCGTATGATTCTTTCTGTTAACCGCGCTACTATCGGTGCCGTAGGTAACGAAGAACATGAACTTGTTAATGTTGGTAAAGCTGGTCGTACTCGTTACAAGGGTCAACGTCCACACGTTCGTGGATCTGTAATGAACCCTAACGATCACCCACATGGTGGTGGTGAAGGTAAAGCTCCAGTTGGTCTTCCATCACCATTATCACCATGGGGTAAGAAGACAGTTGGTAAGAAGACTCGTTCTAAGAAGGCACGTTCAGATAAGTTTATCGTTCGTCGTCGTAAAGGATCGAAGATGTAATAAATCGCATTAAAAAGCACATGTTAACAGAGGAGGTCACATAATGAGTCGTAGCTTAAAAAAGGGACCATTCGCTGACGAGTACCTACTTAAGAAAGTAGATGCCCAAAAGGACCAAGACAAGAAGTCAGTAATCAAGACTTGGTCACGTCGTTCAACGATTTTCCCAAGTTTTATTGGATATACATTCGCAGTTTATGATGGACGTAAACACGTCCCAGTGTATGTTCAAGAAGACATGGTTGGACATAAACTCGGTGAGTTCGTTCCAACTCGTACTTTCCATGGACACGGTAGCAATGCCGATAAGAAAACAAAGTAAGCAAGGAGGATAACTAATGGCTGAACAAGTTACATCAGCAACAGCAACTGCTAAAACTGTTCGTATCGCCGCTCGTAAGGTCCGCCTTGTAGTTGATCTTATCAGAGGCAAGAACGTTGCAGAAGCAGCAGCTATCTTGGACTTCACACCTCGTGGAGCTTCACCGGTAGTATCAAAAGTACTAAAATCTGCAGTTGCTAACGCAGAAAACAACTTTGACTTAGACAGTGAGAACTTGTACGTAAGCGAAGCATTTGTCAACGAAGGACCAACGCTCAAGCGTTTCCGTCCACGTGCAAAGGGCTCAGCTTCACCAATCAACAAGCGCACAAGTCATATTACAATCGTAGTTTCAGAAAAAGAGGAGGGATAACGCGTGGGACAAAAAATTAATCCTAATGGATTCCGAGTAGGTGTGATTCGCGACTGGGAAGCTAAATGGTACGCTGATAAAGAATATGCAGCATACTTGCGTGAAGACCTACAAATCCGTAAATATATTGAAAAGCGTCTTGCAAGTGCTTCAGTTTCAACTGTTGAAATTGAACGTGCTGCAAACCGGGTTAACGTTTCAATTCATACTGCTAAACCAGGAATGGTTATTGGTAAGGGTGGATCTGAAGTAGAAAACCTTCGTAAAGAACTTAATAACCTTACTGGTAAGAGAGTTCACATCAACATCATCGAAATCAAGAAACCTGATTTAGATGCTAAATTAGTTGGCGAAAACATTGCTCGTCAATTGGAAGGCCGTGTTGCTTTCCGTCGCGCAATGCGTCAAGCAATGCAACGTTCAATGCGTTCAGGCGCAAAGGGTATCAAGACACAATCATCAGGTCGTTTAAACGGTGCGGATATGGCACGTGTTGAAACATATTCTGATGGTACTGTTCCTTTGCATACTCTTAGAGCTGATATTGACTATGCATGGGTAGAAGCTCACACAACTTACGGTGCAATTGGTGTTAAGACATGGATTTACCGTGGTGAAATTCTTCCAGAAAAAAAGAACAGCGAGAATGAGGACAAAGGAGGGAAATAAACATGTTAGTACCAAAACGTGTTAAGCATCGTCGTGAACACCGTGGCAAGCTCCGTGGAGCAGCTAAGGGTGGTAAGCAAGTAAGCTTCGGCGAATATGGTTTGCAATCTTTGGATTCAAAATGGATCACAAACAGACAAATCGAAGCCTCTCGTATAGCAATGACCCGTTATATGAAGCGTGGTGGAAAAGTTTGGATTAAGATTTTCCCTCACAAGTCATATACCGAAAAAGGTGTCGGAGTTCGTATGGGTAATGGTAAAGGTACGCCAGCTGGATGGGTAGCCCCTGTTAAGCGTGGTAAGGTACTTTTCGAAGTCGGTGGTGTTTCAGAGGAAGTTGCCAACGAAGCATTAAGACTTGCATCAATGAAACTTCCCGTTAGAACTAAGATTATTAAACGTGAGGAAGTAGGTGGCGAATCAAATGAAGGCTAATGAAATTAATGAATTAACCACTGCTCAAATGATTGACAAAGAAAAAGATTATAAAGACGAATTGTTCAATCTTCGTTTCCAATTGGCCACTGGCCAACTTGAAAACACTGCTCGTCTGAAGCAAGTTCGTAAGAACATTGCTCGTATCAAGACAGCACTTCGTCAACAAGAACTAAACAAGTAGAATACGATAAGGAGGTAACTAATTAATGGCTGAAGAACGCAACCAGCGTAAAGTATACCAAGGACGTGTAGTTTCTGCTAAGAGTGACAAAACTATCACTGTTGTTGTTGAAACATACAAGACACATCCTGTATATGGCAAGCGTGTTAAGTATTCTAAAAAATATACTGCTCATGATGAAAACAATGAAGCAAAGGTTAACGATATTGTCCGGATCATGGAAACTCGTCCAATGTCAAAGACAAAGCGTTTCCGTCTTCTAAACATCGTTGAAAAAGCGGTTATTATTTAATTTAATTTTTATCATTTTTTATCGTATTCTGATCTTAAAAAATGAAGGGAGGATATACCTTTGATTCAACAAGAAAGCCGTTTAAAAGTTGCTGACAACTCAGGCGCAAGAGAAATTTTAACTATTAAGGTCTTAGGTGGCTCAACTAGAAGATATGCCGGAATCGGTGACACCATCGTTGCTACGGTTAAACAAGCAACACCAGGTGGCGTTGTCAAAAAGGGTGACGTTGTTAAAGCTGTTGTTGTCCGTACTAAGTCAGTTACTCGTCGTAATGATGGTTCATACATTCGTTTTGACGAAAATGCTGCTGTATTGATTCGTGACGATAAAAGCCCTCAAGGTACTCGTATCTTTGGCCCGGTTGCTCGTGAATTGCGTGATCACAACTTCATGAAGATCGTTTCATTGGCCCCAGAAGTACTTTAATTTCAACCAAGGATATAAGGAGGTGCCGTTATGTTCATTAAAACTGGTGACAAAGTTCGCGTTATTAGTGGTAAGGACAAGGGTAAAGAAGGAACAGTTAAGAAGACTATTGCTTCAAAAGACCGTGTTATCGTCGAAGGCGTAAACATGATCAAGAAACATTCAAAGGCTTCATCAACTAACCCACAAGGTGGAATTGTTGATACTGAAGCACCTATCCATGTTTCTAACGTAATGCTAATTGACCCTTCAACAAATGAACCAACTCGTGTTGGTTTCAAAGTTGAAGATGGAAAAAAAGTTCGTTTTTCTAAAAAGACACAAAAAGCAATCAATTAATTATTAATTGAAAGGAGGATACCTTTTAAATGTCAAGTCGTTTACGAGAAAAATTTGATAACGAAATCAAATCACACATGATGGAAAAGTTCAACTATTCTTCAACTATGCAAGCACCTAAGATTGAGAAGATTGTTTTGAACATGGGTGTTGGTGACGCTGTTACTAACGCTAAGAACTTGGATGAAGCAGTTGCAGAACTTGCTTTGATCTCAGGTCAAAAACCTTTAGTTACAAAGGCTAAGAAATCAATTGCCGGTTTCAGACTTCGTGAAGGAATGTCAATCGGTGCCAAAGTTACCCTTCGTGGTGACAGAATGTATGATTTCTTGGATAAGTTGATCAATGTTTCATTACCACGTGTTCGTGACTTCCATGGTGTTAGTAGCCGTGCCTTTGATGGCCGTGGTAACTACACTTTGGGTGTTAGAGAACAATTGATTTTCCCAGAAATTGACTACGATAATGTTAACCGTGTTAGAGGTTTGGACATTGTTGTTGTAACTACTGCTAATACTGATGAAGAATCACGTGAATTGTTGACTCAATTCGGTATGCCATTCGCCAAATAATGAGGAGGTTTCACATTGGCTAAAAAATCATTAATTGTAAAAAGTGAACGCCCTGCTAAATTCTCAACTCAGAATTACACTCGTTGCGAACGTTGCGGACGACCTCATTCAGTTTACAAAAAATTCCATTTATGCCGTTTATGCGTACGTGAACTTGCCCACAAGGGACAAATTCCTGGCATGAAAAAAGCAAGTTGGTAATATTCTAAAAAGGAGGTTGTACGTTAATGTCTATGACTGACCCAATTGCAGACTTTTTAACTCGCATTCGTAATGCAAACATGGTTTACCATGAAACAGTTGAAGTACCTGCATCAAAGATTAAACGTGATATCGCTGAAATCCTCAAACGTGAAGGTTTTGTACGCGATGTTGAATATATTGAAGATGATAAGCAAGGCGTAATCCGCGTATTCTTGAAATACGGTAAGGACAAGCAACGCGTTATCACCGGTTTAAAGAGAATTTCAAAGCCAGGTTTACGTTCATACGTTAAAGCTGACGCTGTTCCTAAGGTTCTTAACGGACTTGGAATTGCAATTATTTCTACTTCAAACGGAGTTGTTACTGACAAAGAAGCTCGCGCTCAAAAAGTCGGTGGCGAAGTATTAGCTTACGTTTGGTAATAAATATCATTAAATAGGAGGTGTAATTTCAATGAGTCGTATTGGTTATAAAACTGTTACTATCCCTGAAGGTGTGGAAATTAAGTCTGAAGGAAACGTTGTAACTGTTAAGGGTTCTAAAGGATCTTTGACCCGTGAACTTTCATCAGATATTAAGATGAATGTTAACGGTAACGAGGTTACTTTTGAACCAATCGGAGCATACAACAACCGTGTTCGTGCTCTTCACGGAACTACTCGTGCCAACTTCAACAACATGGTTGAAGGTGTTACTGATGGTTTCAAGAAAACACTTAAACTTGTCGGTGTTGGATACCGTGCACAATTGAAGGGAAAAACATTAACTCTTAATGTTGGTTACTCAAACCCAGTCGACATGACTGTTCCTGAAGATTTGACTGTTGAAGTTCCAGATAACACTACTATCAACATTAGTGGTATCAACAAGCAACACGTTGGTGACTTTGCTGCCGAGGTTCGTGCAGTTCGTTCACCAGAACCATACAAGGGTAAGGGTATTCGTTACGAAAACGAACACATTATTCGTAAAGAAGGAAAGACTGGTAAGTAGTTCTTACTAGTAAATTAAATTGAGGTGACTATTTTGATTTCTAAACCAGATAAAAACAAGAACCGGAAACGTCGTCACAGTCGTGTCCGTAGTAAAATTTCTGGTACTGCCGAGCGCCCACGCTTAAATGTTTTCCGTTCAAACAAAAACATCTACGCTCAAGTAATTGATGACGTAGAGGGTGTAACGCTTGTTAGTGCCTCAACACTTGATACTGCAGTCAGTGGCGAAAGCAAGACTGAACAAGCAGCTAGTGTTGGTAAATTAGTAGCAGAACGCGCTAATGAAAAGAACATTAAGAATGTTGTTTTTGATCGTGGAGGATACATTTACCATGGTCGTGTTCAAGCTCTTGCAGATGCTGCTCGTGAAAATGGACTAGAATTTTAATAAAAGGAGGAATAACCGCACATGAAGAAGTTTATTGATCCAGATAAGTTAGAGCTTGAAGACACTGTCGTTTCAATCAACCGAATTACTAAGGTTGTTAAAGGTGGACGTCGTCTTCGTTTCGCCGCTTTGGTTGTCGTTGGTGACAAACAAGGACATGTTGGATTTGGTACTGGTAAAGCTCAAGAAGTTCCAGAAGCTATTCGTAAAGCAGTCGAAGCAGCTCGCAAGAACTTGATTGAGGTTCCGATTGTTGGTACAACAATTCCTCATGAAATCGTTGGAACATTCGGTGGTGGCCGTATTTTACTTAAGCCTGCCGCTGAAGGTTCTGGAGTTGCCGCTGGTGGTGCCGTACGTAACGTTATGGAACTTGCCGGTGTTGACGATGTTACAAGTAAGCGTTTGGGATCAAACACTCCAGTCAATGTTATTAGAGCTACTTTTGAAGGCTTGAAAGCTTTGAGAAATGCTGAAGCAGTTTCAGCATTACGTGGTGTTTCAGCCCAACATTTAGCTGAATAAGGAGGTTATTGTAATGGCTCAATTGAAAATTACATTAATTCGTAGTGCAGCACATCGCCTCCCAAAGCAACGTAAAATTGTGAAGGCTCTTGGCTTAAACCGGGTGAATAGCTCAGTTGTCAAGCCTGACAATGAAGCAACTCGGGGAGCTCTTTTCCAAATTGCACATTTAATTGATGTAGAACAAGTTAAAGACTAATTAATATTTTGTAAGGAGGTGCCAAATTCATGAATTTGAACGAATTGAAGGCCGCTGAAGGTTCTCGTTCATTACGTACTCGTAAGGGACGTGGCCGTTCTGCCGGTAAGGGTAAAACTGCTGGTCGTGGTCAAAAAGGACAAAAGGCTCGTAGTAAGACTCGTGTCGGATTTGAAGGTGGCCAAATGCCACTTTACCGTCGTATTCCAAAACGTGGTTTCAACAACATCAACCGGAAAGACTATGCTGTAGTTAACGTTGCTAAGCTTGATGCTTTCGACAACGGTACAGAAGTAACTCCAGAATTGCTTGTTGAATCAGGTATCGTCAAGAACGTTAAATCAGGCATCAAAATTCTTGGTGAAGGTGAGCTATCAAAGAAGTTAACTGTTAAAGCTAACAAATTCTCAAAGACAGCTCAATCTACTATTGAAAATGCAGGCGGTAAAATCGAGGTGATCTAATGCTCTCAACATTAAAGAGTGCATTTCAAGTTAAGGAAATAAGAAACAAGATCCTGTTTACATTAGGTGTGCTGATTATCTTCCGCTTAGGTGCCTACATTACGGTCCCTGGAATTAATGCGAAAGCACTTCAATCTGTTGCATCATCTGGGTTGGTTAGTATTTTGAACACCTTTAGTGGTGGAGGATTAACTAATTATTCCATATTTGCGATGGGAGTATCACCATACATCACTGCTCAAATCATCGTTCAGTTGTTACAAATGGATATTGTGCCCAGATTCGTCGAATGGGGTAAACAAGGTGAAGTTGGTAGAAGAAAGCTTAACCAATGGACAAGGTATCTTACCGTTATCCTTGGTTTCTTTCAATCTATCGGAATCACAGCTGGTTTTAACCAACTAAGTAGTTTGAATTTAGTCGCTCATCCCAATGCCCAAACATTTATCATGATTGGTGTTATTTTAACTGGTGGTACAATGCTTACCACTTGGATGGGTGATATGATCACCGAAAGAGGTATTGGTAACGGGATTTCAATGATTATCTTTGCAGGTATCATTGCCCGTCTACCAGTTGGTCTACAAAAGCTACATCAACAATATTTTGTTGGTGTTAGCGGAAGTGACCTATGGTGGGCAATCCTCTTCGGAGTCGTTCTTCTTGTGGCTGTACTTCTGATTGTTACATTCGTAACCTGGGTACAACAAGCTGAAAGACGGGTTCCAATTCAATATACTCGTCGAGTTGCTGGGGCATCAGATAGCAGTTACCTTCCATTGAAGGTTAACGTTGCGGGAGTTATCCCAGTTATCTTCGCAAGTTCATTTATTGCAACTCCACAAACAATTTTGATGGCATTTACTGCTAATCATTCACAAGACACTTGGTATCTAATACTTTCTGATATCTTTAACATGCAAACACCAACTGGTGCAACTTTGTATACTGTTTTGATTGTTATGTTTACTTTCTTCTATGCTTTTGTTCAAGTTAACCCAGAGAAACTTTCTGAGAACTTACAAAAACAAGGAAGTTACATTCCAGGCGTTTGGCCAGGACATGAAACACAAGCATATGTATCAAGTTTGCTGATGAGATTAAGTACTGTTGGATCGGTATTCTTGGGTATTGTTGCTTTAATTCCATTAATTGCTCAAAACGTTTGGAACTTAGATGAATCAATCGGTTTAGGTGGAACTAGTTTATTGATCGTTGTTGGTGTTGCTATTGAAACTATTCGTCAAATCAGAGGTTTGATGATGAAGAGACAATATGTCGGATTCATTAAGAAAGACACAAACCCAACTACAGATTAATTAAGCAAACCTAGTCGAGGAGGAAATCTAATGTCATTAAATTTAATTTTAATGGGCCTGCCTGGAGCAGGAAAAGGTACACAAGCTCAGTTTATCGTTGATAAGTATCCAATCCCTCATATTTCTACTGGAGATATGTTTAGAGAAGCTATCTCAAATGAAACTCCAATGGGACTGAAGGCTAAGGAATATACTGACAAAGGGAATTTGGTTCCCGATGAAGTAACTAATGGAATCGTTAAAGACCGTCTTTCAAAGGATGATACTAAGACTGGTTTCCTTCTAGATGGTTATCCAAGAACTTTAGAACAGGCTGACGCTTTGTCCGGCATGTCTGAAGAACTTAATAAACCACTAGATGCAGTTATTAACATCGATGTTGATCCTAAGATACTTACTGATCGGTTGACTGGTCGGTTTATCTGTAAGAATTGTGGTGCAACATATCACAAGATTTACCACATGCCTAAAGTGGAAAACACTTGTGATGTATGTGGCCACCACGAGTTTTATCAACGTGAGGATGACAAACCGGAGGCAGTTAAGAATCGCCTCGATGTAAACATTAAAATGAATACACCATTAATTTCTTACTACAAAGAAAGAGATTTACTATTTAATGTTGATGGTAACAAAGATATCAATGAAGTTTGGAAAGACTTAGACAAAATTCTTGGTTCTTTATAATTCTCGTTCTGTAAGAAAATGTGTTAGATTGAAGAATTCGGATTAATGTGGTAGACTATCGTTTGGCTATTATATCGTATTTGAACTGTCAATCTGACTTAATGGTTGGAGGTGTTTTTAATTGGCAAAAGATAATGTCATTGAAATTGAAGGAAAAGTCATCGAAACATTGCCAAATGCCATGTTCCGAGTAGAACTCGAAAACGGACATGAAATTTTAGCACACGTTTCTGGAAAGATCAGAATGCATTACATTCGAATCCTTCCAGGTGATAAAGTTACTGTTGAAATGTCGCCTTACGATTTGAGTAAGGGTAGAATTACTTATAGATTTAAGTAATACACTTCATTTCTTTTGAGGAGGGTTAATAATGAAGGTAAGACCATCTGTAAAACCAATGTGTGAACATTGTAAAGTTATTAAGCGTAAGGGTCGAGTAATGATTATTTGCTCTGCAAACCCTAAGCATAAGCAACGTCAAGGTAAGTAATAAATAGGAGGTGCTGTTAAATGGCTCGTATTGCCGGAATTGATTTGCCACGTGACAAGCGTATTGTCATTGGTCTAACATACATTTTTGGTATCGGCGACACAACTGCACAACAAATCTTAACTAAGGCCGGAGTTTCAGAAGACGTACGTGTACGTGATCTAACTCCAGACCAAGAAGATAAGATTCGTGCCGTTGTTGGCGATTTGAAAATTGAAGGTGACTTACGTCGTGAAGTAAGCATGAACATCAAGCGTCTTCAAGAAATCGGCTCATACCGTGGTATGCGTCACCGTCGTGGTTTGCCCGTTCGTGGACAACACACAAAGAACAATGCCCGTACTCGTAAGGGTAAGAAAACTGCTATTGCAGGTAAGAAAAAATAATTAACAAGGGAGGTCGTATGCTTTTATGGTAAACAAGAAGACAAGTCGTAAGCGTCGTGTTAAAAAGAATATTGAGACTGGTGTAGCTCACATTCACTCAACATTCAACAACACTTTAGTGATGATTACAGACTCACAAGGAAATGCTATTTCATGGTCATCTGCTGGTGCATTAGGTTTCCGTGGTAGTCGTAAATCAACACCTTTCGCTGCGCAAATGGCTGCAGAAGCTGCTGCTAAAGCATCTATGGAACATGGCATGAAGTCTGTTGAAGTTGCTGTTAAGGGACCAGGTTCTGGTCGTGAAGCTGCAATTCGTGCACTTCAAGCAACTGGTTTGGAAGTTACAGCTATTAGAGATGTTACTCCAGTGCCTCACAACGGATCTCGTCCTCCAAAGCGTCGTCGAGTTTAGTATTTTGCGCACTCAATTCATAAAGTGGAATATGTACCCGCATATTTACAAATTGTACGAACAAGACTCACGCGTTTTGAAAGGGGTTAATGATAAGAATGATTGAATTTGAAAAGCCTAACATTCACAAGATAGAAGAAACTGACAACTATGGTGAAGTTGTTGTTGAACCTTTAGAAAGAGGATACGGAACCACTCTAGGTAATTCACTTAGAAGAACTCTGCTTTCATCTTTACCAGGTGCAGCAATTACTAGTATCCAAATTGATGATGTCCTTCATGAGTTTTCAACGATTAAGGGTGTTGTCGAAGATGTCACTCAGATCATCTTAAATGTTAAGAAAATTTCATTAAAATTAGATGGACCTGAAGACGAAGAAGAGAATTTAGAGATTGATGTAATTGGACCTGCTGACGTTACAGCTGGTGATATTGTTGGGGATAGTGACGTTACTGTTCTTAACCCCGATTTACACATTGCCACAGTTGCGGAAGGTACTAACTTCCATATGCGACTAACTGCTAACAAGGGTCGTGGGTATGTTTCTGCTGTTGAAAACAAGAAACGCAGTTCAGAAATGCCTATTGGTGTACTTCCCGTCGATTCTATTTATACCCCAATTGAACGTGTCAACTATCAAGTTGAGAGTACCCGGGTTGGTCAACGTGATGACTTTGATAAGCTTACTTTGGATGTTTGGACTGATGGTTCAATCACACCTAGTGAGGCAGTTAGTTTAGCTGCAAAGATTTTAACTGAACATCTTGAAATGTTTGTTGATCTTACTGATGAAGCTAAGAACACTGAAATCATGGTCGAAAAAGAAGAAACACACAAAGAAAAGATGCTCGAAATGACAATTGAAGAATTGGATCTTTCGGTTCGTTCATATAATTGTCTCAAACGTGCAGGCATCAATACTGTTCAAGAGTTAACTGAAAAAAGTGAACCTGATATGATGAAAGTTCGTAACTTGGGCCGTAAATCATTAGAAGAAGTTAAAGAAAAACTCGCTGCTTTAGGTTTATCACTTCGTAAAGAAGACTAAAAAAAGGAGGACATCTAACTTATGAGTAATCGTAAATTACAACGTACCAGTGAACATCGTCGTTCAATGCTTCGTAACTTGACTACTGAATTGATCATTCATGGCCAAATCATTACTACTGAAGCCAGAGCAAAAGAAGTTCGCTCAACTACAGACAAAATGATTTCACTTGGTAAACGCGGTGACTTACACGCTCGTCGCCAAGCTGCTGCATATATTCGTGACGTGGTTGCGGATGTTAAAGAAGACGGTGATGACATTACAGTTACTACTGCTTTGCAAAAGCTATTTGGTGATTTAGCAACTAAGTACGCTGACCGTAACGGTGGATACACTAGAATCTACAAGACTATGCCACGCCGTGGTGATGGTGCAGAAATGGTTATCCTTCAATTGATTGACTAATATCATTAGACCATAAACATATTTTCACGAGAATCACTCAAGTTTTCGGTATAGAACGTCATGATGGTGGATTATTCCTAGTCTAGTTTGAATGTGGGCAATTGCCCAAGCACCGATTACTTGTAAGTGATTTTTTTGTACATAAAATTACATTACAGGGCAAACATTATGGAAAATATTATTGAAATCAACAACCTTTCATTTAAATATCCGGAACAAAATCAACTATTCGATAATCTTAGTTTGAGTATTGAAGCTGGTAAGTGGACTGCTATCCTTGGTCAGAATGGTAGTGGCAAAAGCACTTTAGCTAGACTAGTTGATGGTTTGCTGGAAGCAGAGTCAGGGACAATTAGAGTGGCGGGTCTAGAGGTTAACGATGACAACTTGCAATTGGTTAGAA
This sequence comes from Lentilactobacillus curieae, assembly GCF_000785105.2. Lineage (NCBI taxonomy): Bacteria > Bacillati > Bacillota > Bacilli > Lactobacillales > Lactobacillaceae > Lentilactobacillus > Lentilactobacillus curieae. Next base: position 1,378,470 of record NZ_CP018906.1, read on the forward strand.
ACCAAATTGGAATGGTTTTTCAGAATCCTGAAGACCAATTTGTTGGGGCCACCGTTGAGGATGATGTGGCTTTTGGGCTTGAAAATCGGGAACAACCTCGTCAACAGATGCAGCTTGTGGTCAAAGAAAGTTTAGAAGCTGTGGGCATGTGGGAATATCGTAACCGGATTCCCGCTAGTCTTTCTGGTGGTCAAAAGCAGCGGGTAGCAATTGCTGGTATATTAGCAATTAAACCAAAAATATTAATTTTGGATGAATCAACGAGTATGTTGGATCCGAAGGGGCGGCAAGAAATTATTGATCTTGTCAAAGAGATTAAAGAAAAAGAAGAACTGACTGTAATTTCAATTACTCATGATATTGAGGAAGCTGCCATCGCAGACAGGATTGTGATTATTAATAAAGGGACTGTTGTTGCTGATAAAACTCCAATTGAGTTATTAAATCGAGAAGATTTTTTAAAAAAATATGAGTTGGAGACCCCCTTTACCACTAAATTGTTGAGTAGCTTAAAAGAGCTTGGCATTTCTGTTCCCGATAAATATTTGAATGATGAGGAGCTGATTTCATGGATCAAGAAGTCACTTTCACAAAAGTAGACCATATTTATGAGCCCAATTCACCACTTGCTAAGTTAGCTCTGTCTGATATTTCTTTAACCATTGACCGGGGAAGCTTTACAGCGATAATCGGTCACACTGGTAGTGGTAAATCGACATTAGTACAACACATTAATGCTTTGATCAAGCCTACCACTGGGACAATTACAGTTGCTGGTTTTGAAATTACGAATGAAACGAGTAATAAGAACCTGAAACAGCTTCGTGAGAATGTTGGAATGGTCTTTCAATTTCCAGAAAAACAACTATTCGATGAAACGGTGATCAAGGATGTAATGTTTGGCCCACTGAACTATGGCAAAACTGATGATGAGGCCAGACAAGCTGCAAGCTCCGCACTAAATCTGGTTAAGATTGGCGAACAATATTATGAAAAATCACCATTTGATTTATCAGGTGGTCAGATGAGACGGGTTGCAATTGCCGGTGTATTGGCTATGAAACCGGAGATCCTTATTTTAGATGAGCCGACGGCTGGCTTAGATCCACAGGGCCACCAAGAAATTATGGAATTGGTTCAAGCGCTTAACCGTGAGCAAAACGTGACCATTATATTGGTGACCCACCAAATGGAAGACGTTGTTGAATCAGCAAACCAAGTGGTTGTTATGGAGTCTGGTAAGATTGTTAAGGATGGGACTGTCAGAGAAATTTTTAACAATCCTCAATGGCTGGCAGACAAGCAGCTGTCGTTGCCTAAAGCGGCCGACTTTGCATCTAAACTAGGGCTGTTTGGACACAATGAAGAGTTGCCTCTAACAGTTGATGAACTTGCTAAGGCGATTGCCGGTAAGCTTAGGGAGGATCAAACTGATGAGTAACTTTATCTTTGGGCGTTATTTGCCAGGTGAATCCTGGATCCACAAGATGAGTCCACAGTCTAAATTGCTGTTATGCTTTTTCTTTGTATTAACGGTATTTTTTGCGAATAATGTGTGGACCTATGGTGTATTAGTGGTTGTGATGTTAGGGATTATTCTTTTGTCTGGGGTTTCAATTAGCTACTTCATTAAAGGAATTAGACCACTGATTTGGTTGATTATTTTTACTGTTCTCCTGCAAATTTTATTTAGTAGTGGAGGAACTCCAATATGGAATTGGGGGCCGTTTTCAATAACTGACGAAAGTTTGATAAACGGGGGCTATATCTTTATTCGTTTCCTCTTGATTATCATGATTTCAACAGTATTGACGTTAACTACTACACCACTTGCAATTGCGGATGGAGTACAAACAATTTTGAAGCCGTTAAAGTACGTTCATTTTCCAGTTGAAACCTTAGCGTTAATGCTTTCAATTGCACTCCGGTTTGTCCCCACGCTTATGGATGAACTTGAAACAATTATGAATGCTCAGCGTTCTCGTGGCGTTGACTTTGGTTCCGGAAGTATTGTAAAACGGGTTAAATCGGCCGTTCCCTTGTTAGTGCCACTTTTTAGTGGTGCAATCACCCATGCTGAAAATCTCTCCACTGCGATGGAAGCTAGAGGATTTGCAGATAGTGAACACCGATCTAAATACCGAGTTTATCATTGGCAGGGTAAAGATACGATCACATGGTTGTTTATGATAATCATTTTTGTCATCATTATCTTTATCAGAAAATAACATCGAGGTGAGTATCATTCGTTACAAAATAACCTTTGCATATGACGGAACCAACTTTAATGGTTTCCAACGTCAACCTAAGCAAAGGACTGTTGAAGGCGTTTTGACTTCAAAAATAAATATAATGGCAAAAAAGCCCCAAAAAACAATTGAAGTATTTGGGTCAGGTAGAACTGATTCTGGAGTTCATGCCTTAGCACAAGTTGCTCATTTTGATTTTCCTTTTGATCTACCAACTGAAGCAATTTACCGTGGTCTAAACAGTATGTTGCCTTTAGATATGGAAGTTTTAAAGGTAGAGAAGGTTAGTGACACCTTCCATGCGAGATATGATGTTTCTGGCAAACGGTATATGTATAGGGCTGACCTAGGAGAGTTTTCAAATCCATTTAAACGTAACTATACGGGGCATTGGAAATTTCCGGTTGACGTGGATAAAGTTAGGACTGCATTAACGGACTTAATTGGGCAGCATGATTTTTCAAGTTTTGTTGCATCAGGTTCTACCGCCAAGAGCAATGTCCGAACTATTTATGACGCCAAGTGTTTTTATGATGAAGCTGAGAACGAAATTAATATTGAGTTTTATGGAAATGGGTTCTTATATAATATGGTTCGCATTATGGTTGGTGTCGCAATGGAGATTGGGGCAGGGACGAGACCGGAACATGATGTATTAAGATTATTTGATGTTAAGGATAGAGATCAAGCACGGCTAACCATGCCAGCGTCTGGTTTATATTTAAAAAAAGTTTATTATGAGGGCGATGACCCAGAGCATCCTACCAAGTTACCGAAGTTCTAATTATTGTTTTCAAAATTAATTGACTTTAGCAGTAATTATTTGTATTATTGTAACTGGTATTGTTTGCCCCACGATAAGCCCCGGAAACTTATTTGGTGTCGAACAAACACAGAAACATGGAGGAAATTAACGTGCGTACAACATATATGGCAAAACCTGGTGAAGTAGAACGTAAATGGTACGTGGTTGACGCTACAGATGTTCCTTTGGGACGTCTTTCAGCAGTTGTTGCTTCTATTTTAAGAGGTAAGAACAAGCCAACTTTCACCCCTAACGTAGATACTGGGGACAATGTAATCGTAATTAACGCAGAAAAAGTGGCCTTGACAGGTAAGAAGGCTAAAAACAAGATTTATTACCGTCACAGTCGTTTTATCGGTGGCTTGAAGCAAAGAACCGCTGGTGATTTTCGTGAAAAAGATCCTGAAAAGTTGATCGAAACATCAGTTAAGGGAATGCTTCCTCATAACTCATTAGGTCACAAGATTGGTTTGAAGTTGCATGTATACACAGGCGCTGAACATACTCAACAAGCTCAAAAGCCTGAAGTATTAGACATTAGTAACCTAATTTAAGGAGGAAATAGCATTGGCTCAAGTACAATATCGCGGCACTGGCCGTCGTAAAGATTCAGTTGCTCGTGTACGTTTAGTACCAGGAACTGGTAAAATCACAATGAACGATCGTCCAATCGAAGACTACATTCCAGCAGCTGATTTACGTGAAGTTGTTGTTCAACCATTCAATGTTACTGAAACTCTTGGTAACTACGACGTTTTAGTTAACGTTAATGGTGGTGGTTACTCTGGACAAGCTGGCGCAACTCGTCACGGAATTGCCCGTGCATTGCTAGAAGTTGACCCAGACTTCCGTGGACCATTGAAGCGTGCAGGTCTATTGACTCGTGACGCTCGTATGAAAGAACGTAAGAAGCCAGGTCTTAAAAAGGCTCGTAAAGCTTCACAATTCTCAAAGCGTTAATATTCGTTTATTTTCGCAAAAACACCTTCCATTGTGGAAGGTGTTTTTTTATTGTTAAATATTATGATTTATCCAAGAAGCTAAACATTTAATGAAGATTTTTAGAAAACTTTTTGTTACATTATCTGTTAGTATATAATTACTTGAATTGTGGGAGGAAGTCTGATGAATACAAAGTCAAAAACGCTACGAATGAGTGTGTTGGCGATGTTTATCGCAATTATTATTTTACAAACAACTATTCCAATTATTGGGTACATACCGATTGGTCCACTTGAGATAACGATCATTCCGGTGACGGTAGTAATTGCGACTATCTTGATGGGAACCCTTGATGGTGCAATTGTTGGTGGGGTATGGGGGCTAATTACCTTTATTAGGGCATTTGCATGGCCTACTAGCCCATTAGCGGCTATCGTGTTCGTCAACCCTGTTGTTTCAGTGCTTCCACGAATTTTGATTGCAGTGGTTGCTGGCGTGGTGTATAGCAGTATAACAAAGCATATTAAAAGCAATTCTGCTAGCATTTCAATTGCGGCTATCCTTGGAAGCCTAACTAACACTGTGTTAGTCTTGGGGTTGATATACGTTTTTTATAAGGCACAGGCACCACAACTTTACCATTTAAATATAAAAGATTTATTGCCTTATTTACTAGGTGTAGTGGGGACAAACGGAATTCCAGAAGCAATCTTTAGTGGAATTGTTGCACCGTTAATTGTTACACCACTGCAAAAATCCTTTGGCTCTAAGTTAGTAAGAAAGCCAAAATAAAAAGGCCACGAGGGCCTTTTACTTTTCTTCTTCTTCATCGTCTTCAGTTTCAACTTTTGGAGCCGCTTTGATCATCTTAAGGTGCTGATTATTGATAACTACTTTATTGTGGTACTTATCAATAATTTCAGGATCTTTTGATTCAAAAGTGATCAAGAAAGAGTTGGTATAACTTTTATCGATGAAACCAGTAAACTTTTGCTTTTCGATGGTGAATTCAACTTCGTCACCTACGTTGTATTTTGCCTGTTGTTCTGAAACTTCGGTATTTTTTGCCAATGAAAACATCTCCAAGGTTTTTAAGTATCAAATGATAAAATAACCGATATTAACAGGGATGTCAAACAAAATTGTCGAAATCGTAATTTATTAATTGTCTTTACTCAAAATTACCGTTAGAATTAATTTATTGTAGAAAGATTGGAAATTAATTGTCAGCGTATAAAAAAGGCCGCAAAAGCCGAAAAAAACAATCAAATAGAATTGTCATGTTCGCATTTATTGCGTTCGGACTGTTTGTTGTGCTTGGATTTCATGTGTTATACCAGGCGGAATCTACTCCCCAACGGGTTGAGAATACTGGTCAAAGCCTAAGTGAGCAACACCAAAAGTTCATCCGGACAATTGCACCAGAGGCCCAAAAGTTGCAAGGACAGTATAATATTTTGCCAAGTATTACGATTGCGCAGGCAATATTGGAGTCGCAGTGGGGCGAAAGTGACCTTGCAAGTAAGTACAATAACTTATTTGGGGTTAAGGCTCAGGGGGGATTATCGAAGTCAGTCTATTTGGACACTCAAGAATTCGTAAATGGTGAGTATGTTACTGTAAAAGCGCGTTTCCAGGTATACTCTTCTTACTCTGAGTCACTGAGTGATCATGCTAGATTATTGGCGATGGGCACAAAATGGAATCCAAATCAGTATGCAGACGTAGTCAACGCTACAAATTATGTGCAGGCAGCCAAGGGATTGCAAACAGATGGCTATGCAACCGACCCAGCTTATACGCAGAAATTAATTCAAATAATCAAGACGTACAAATTATATCGATACGATGACTAGAGAGGATATTATTAAATGAAGCTATTAGAGGACAAAATTGCAAAAGACGGTACAGTTTTACCAGGCAACGTGTTAAAGGTTGATAACTTCCTTAACCACCAGGTTGATACCAAATTAATGGATGAGGTTGGAAAAGAATTTGCTCGTCTATTTAAAGATGAGGGAGTTACTAAGGTTGTTACCGTTGAATCATCAGGCATTGCCCCTGCCATGATGGCAGCTCTTCATTTAGGTGTACCGATGATTTTTGCGCGTAAGCACAAGAGTTTGACCCTAACTGATAACTTGTATACTGCTAGCGTTTATTCTTATACTAAACAAGTAAGTAATGACATTAGTGTTGATAAGAGATTCTTAGACTCTAATGACAAAATTTTGATTATTGATGACTTTTTGGCTAATGGCCAAGCCGTTTCAGGTTTGTTGGAAATTGCTAAAGTTGCTAACGTAGACGTTGCCGGAATTGGAATCGTAATCGAAAAGAGCTTCCAAAAAGGCCGCGAGATGATTGAAGAGGCTGGTGTTAGACTCGAATCATTGGCTCGAATTGCATCACTCGATGATGAAAAAGTCGAATTTGTAAAAGATTAATCGATAAATACCAGAAGAGGTAGTGAGAATGTTGGCGAATGAAAATGTTGTTTATCCAGGGCAAACAGTCGGAGTGATTGGTGAAAGTATTAGTAATCTTTCATTAATAACTACCGCTAAAAAAATGGGATTCAAGGTAGCTGTATACAGCAGCAACGAAAGTTCTGATATCATGCAAGTTTCTGATTTTCAGTACATGGGTGACTACACTGATAAATCCTCATTAAAAATGTTTGCTGAAAGATGTGACGCAGTTATCTATAATGATGACCAAATTGGTTCAGACATCGTCGACTATCTTTCTCAGTACACCAGAGTTCCTCAAAATACTGATTTACTCGACATTAACCAGGATCGGTTAATTGAACGTAGTTTTTTTGAGACGCTAAACATGAATATGGCTCCGTACGCAACGATTATCGAACTGGAGGATATTTACCAGGCAATCAATTCAATCGGCTATCCTGCCATTTTAAAGCCCATTCAGAGGGGACTATTAGGTGGCCAAGAACTTTACATTGAAAAACAGAGTGACATTGTAAAGGCATCTGGGATGCTTGATGTTGGGACATACATCCTGGAATCATATGTAAAGCACGATATTGACTATTCGGTAGTTGTGACTCGGGGTGAGAATTCTGATCGGGTAATCTTCCCAGTTATTGAGGATATTTACCAACGTTCTCGCTTAATCACAGCATTTACGCCTGCAAAAATCGAGTCAGGATTAGAAAAAGAAATGATTCGGATTGCTAATGAAATTGCCAATAACTTGGACTATGTTGGTACGTTTGAAGTTTCTTTCTATGTTTCTGAAAACGGGTCGATTTATGTAAACAAAATCGCTCCTAATATGGGAATTGCCGGCTCAGTTTTTGAATACGCACTGAGTGTTGATCAATTTGAACAACATCTCCGGGCAATTGCTGGGTTACCTTTGATGAAACCGATTGTCGGAATTCCTACTGTTTTACAAACTATCAATGAACAAGATTACGGCAGAATTCAAACTCAATGGGTAATCAAAGATAATTGGCACTTCAACTTTTATGGCTTAAATGATGGCCGTCACGGAACAATCGGTCACATTTTAATTCCAACTGAGTCGATTGCCAAAACGTTGATGCAAATTGAAGGAACCAATATTTGGAACAATATTGATTTTGAAGCAAAATATAAAAAAATGGACTAAGTCGGCGTCGTGCCGGCTTTTTTGCTTGCTTTTTGAAAAGCAGCAGTGAGGCTTTTCTGGTATAATTGATTGGATAATTGTGCGAGAGGATGGACAGTAATTTGGCTGATTCAGATTTAATTAAGGGACTAAATACAGAGCAACGCGATGCAGTTTTACACACAGAAGGTCCAGTGCTAATTATGGCTGGGGCAGGTAGTGGTAAAACTCGGGTGTTGACTCATAGAATTGCCTACATAATTGAGAGTAGGAACGTGATGCCATGGAATATTCTGGCCATCACATTTACGAACAAAGCAGCTAAAGAAATGCGCGAACGGGTTTCAGCATTACTCGATGAGAGTGGTAATGATGTTTGGGTGTCAACTTTTCATGCTCTTTGTGTGCGTATTTTAAGAAGAAATATTGATTTATTAGGGTACAACCGAGCATTTACGATTGCCGATCCTAGTGAACAGCGGACGTTGGTAAAGCGAATTTTGAATGATATGAACGTTGATACCAAGAAGTTCGACCCACGGTCAATTTTGTCTGCAATTTCAAACGCCAAGAACGACATGCTGGATCCTGAAGGTTTTAGAAAAAATGCCCGTGGACCATTTGAAGAGATGGTGGCAGATGTCTACGACCGTTACCAAGCAGAGCTTAAGCAAAACCAGTCACTTGATTTTGACGATTTGATCATGATGACGATTGAACTCTTTGACCAACATAAGGATGTTCTGGAGTTCTACCAAGATAAGTTTAAATATATTCACGTTGATGAGTATCAGGATACTAACGAAGCCCAGTACCAATTAGTGACGTTACTTTCACAAAAGTATCGCAATATTTGTGTGGTTGGGGATGCTGACCAGAGTATTTATGGTTGGCGTGGAGCTAACATGCAAAATATATTGAACTTTAAGGATGATTACAAAGATGCTCATGTGACTATGCTTGAGCAAAATTATCGTTCTACAAAGACGATATTGGATGCAGCTAACGCTGTGATTGCCAATAATGATAATCGTGAGGATAAGAATCTGTGGACTGAAAATAATCAGGGAGACAGAATTTCGTATTATCGTGGTCAGACTGAAAATGATGAAGCCCGTTTTGTGGTTTCTAACATCCAAGAAGAAGTTAATAAAGATGGCCAAAACTATGGCAGTATTGCGATTCTTTACAGAACAAATGCTCAATCACGTGTAATGGAAGAAACATTACTCAAGTCAAACATCCCATACACCATGGTTGGTGGGCATAAGTTCTATGATCGTAAAGAAATTCGGGATGTTCTTTCATATTTAACACTGATTGCTAATCCAAATGACTCGATGGGATTTGAACGAGTTGTGAATGAACCTAAACGGGGAATTGGCCCAACCAGTGTTGATAAGCTACGAAGATTTGCAAATGATCACTCGTGGAGTTTGCTAGAGGCTTCTTTGAATGTTGACTTAGCAAATGAGATTTCTGCGAGGGCAAAGAATTCACTCTACCAGTTTGCTGATACGATGGATAAGATTGCTAAAGACGCAAAAGACTTGTCAGTTTCTGATATCACTGAGGCTTTGTTAGATAAAAGTGGGTACCTAGATGCCTTGAAGAGTTCTAAAACGTTGGAAGCTCAATCAAGAGTGGAAAACTTGGAAGAATTTATGTCAGTTACCAAAAAATATGATGACGAGAATCAACAAGCTACTGGAATTGATAACTTAGTCGACTTCCTTAGCGATTTAGCCTTAGTTTCAGATCAAGATGATGTTGATGAAGAATCATCAGCGGTTACGTTGATGACTTTGCATGCTGCTAAGGGACTAGAATTTCCCGTTGTGTTTATCATGGGAATGGAAGAGGGATTATTCCCACTTGGTAGAGCTGCTGCTGATGAAGAGGAATTACAAGAAGAGCGTCGGTTAGCTTATGTTGGAATTACCCGTGCCAAGAAAAAACTCTACATTACCAACGCTTATTCACGGACTCTTTATGGTCGCCGGCAAAATAATCCACAATCAAGGTTTATTGATGAAATTACACCTGATTTGATTCAGTATGAAAATGTTGGCAATGACAGCGGTCCAATTAAGACGCCATTTGATCGTAAGACTGAGCGGGCTTTTTCAACCCCATATCATCGTCCAAGCCAAACGGTTGAAAAACCAAAGGGCTCTGGAGCTGATAAGAAGAGATGGAATGTGGGCGATAAGGTATCACATAAAGCATGGGGAATCGGTACAGTGGTCAAAGTTTCTGGTACCGGTGAAGATATGGAATTAGACATTGCTTTTGATTCTCAAGGAATTAAACTGTTGTTGGCTGCATTTGCGCCAATTCAAAAACAAGAATAAAAGGGGTTTGTAAGATGGCAACTGCAAATATGAATGAAAACTCAGCGAGGGTTCAAGCAGAAGAGCTACGAACAAAATTGAATAAGTGGGCAGATGAGTATTATACGTATGATGCCCCTAGCGTTGAAGATTCTGAATATGATGCAGTCTATCAACAGTTAGTTTATTTGGAAACGCAATATCCAGCCATTATTACCCCAGATTCTCCTACTCAAAAAGTTGGAGATCATACGCTACCAGGGTTCAGTAAAGTGCCACATGATATCCCAATGTTATCTTTAGGAGATGTGTTCTCAGAACAGGAACTAGCAGACTTTGTGGACAGACTGACTAAGTCAGATAACGTGAACTTTGAATATAATTGCGAATTAAAAATTGATGGGCTAGCAATTTCTTTGCGATATGAACAAGGCAAGCTAGTCCAAGGATCTACTAGAGGAAATGGCCAGATTGGTGAAGATATCACCGAGAATTTGAAGACTATCAAATCAATTCCCCGCAAACTAACAAGACCAATCAATATTGAAGTTCGTGGTGAATGTTATATGCCTAAGTCTTCATTTGTTAGTTTGAATGAACAACGGCAAAGGGATGGTCAAACACCATTCGCAAATCCTCGTAACGCAGCTGCTGGTAGCTTACGGCAGCTTGATTCTAAGGAAACGGCCAAGCGAAAATTAAGTACGTTTATGTATAACGTTGCCGATTATGATGACTTATTGACTGATACTCAAAGCGGGCTGCTTGAAGAATTAAAGGAGCTAGGTTTTAACACTAATCCATCTTCGCAAGTGGCACATTCGATGGCAGAAATCGATGCGTATATTGATGAGTACCAAGAAAAACGGGATAGTTTGGAATATGGAATTGATGGAATCGTTATTAAAGTTAATTCACTACCGACTCAAAGGAAGTTAGGCGCAACGGTTAAAGTCCCTCGCTGGGCAATTGCATATAAATTTCCACCAGAAGAGGCCCAGACAGTCGTTCGGGACATTGAGTGGACGGTTGGCAGAACCGGAGTGGTTACCCCAACTGCCGTGATGGATCCAGTGACCTTGGCGGGAACAACTGTTGCTAGGGCTTCACTTCATAACCCTGACTATTTAAATGAGAAAGGGATTCGGATTGGCGATACAGTGGAGCTGCATAAAGCTGGCGATATTATTCCAGAAATCTCGAAATATATTCCAGAAAAACGGCCAGCAGATAGCGTTGCTTATGAAATTCCAACCCAATGTCCATCTTGTGGTTCAGAGCTGGTTCATCTCGATGATGAGGTTGCCTTACGGTGCATCAACCCCAAGTGTCCAGCACAATTGGCGGAGGGGTTGACTCACTTTGCTTCACGGAATGCGATGAATATAGATGGATTAGGTCCTAAAATCATTGCTCAACTTTTCCAAAAACAATTGGTTGACGATGTTAGTGGGTTATACACATTGAGTGTGCAGGACTTGTTAACACTTGATAAATTCGGTGAAAAGTCTGCAACCAACCTGATTAGTGCAATCGAAAATAGTCGTGAAAATTCTTTGGAACGATTGCTATTTGGTTTAGGAATTCGTCATGTTGGTGCCAAAGCTGCACGGTTAATTGCCCAAAAGTTTAAAGATATTGATGAGATTATCAAAGCTAGTGCGCCGGACATTGCAGAAATTGATACAATGGGTATGATTATTGCTGATAGCGTAGTAACATACTTCTCAATGCCTGAGTCAGTTGAGTTGATTGATCGACTTAAATCTGTCGGGGTTAACATGACCTACCTTGGTGAAACAACTGAAGAAATCGAAGGTTCTGATTCCTTTTTCAATGGTAAAAAGGTGGTTTTAACTGGAAAGCTTCAGGCCACAACCAGGGGGGATGCAACAGACTGGTTGGAAAAACATGGTGCATCAGTCACTAGTTCAGTTTCCAAGAACACTGATTTAGTGGTTGTGGGAGCTGATCCAGGAAGTAAGTACGATAAGGCTGTCAAACTGGATATAACCATTTGGGATGAACAACAATTTGTTTCTGAAATGAATAAAGAGAATCAATAACGGAGGAAGAATCGGTGAAAAAAGTATGGATGGCATTATCCATAGCGTTAATGGGTGTATTGTTGGTAGCGTGTGGAAGTGCTGATAATTTGAACACTGGAAGTAAGTCGTCTAACTCCAGTAAAACTGAACTAACTGGCCAAACTGATAGTGGGTATTATCAAGGGGTCATTAAGAATGGTCATTATCAAACAAGCAAGTCTCGAGGGGTTAGCGTTTCCCAAGTATCAAATCAACTAAATATTAAGGGATTTGAAAATGGTTTGTTGAATATCTCTAAGGAAGAATTTTCTACTAAGAAATATGTCTTCCAAGAAGGACAGTATCTTTCAACTGCTAAGGTAGAAAACTGGTTGGGAAGAAAATCAAAGTCTAATCCAACTGGTTTGAATCCTAAAAAGGGTAGTCCATACGTACCTAATTACTTATCACAGATTAGTGAACAGGACTTCATGACTGAAAATGGGCGAAATTTATCTCTATCGGGAATGACTATTGGTCTAGCTATCAACTCAGTTGATTACTACACCAAAAAGACTGATGGACCAACACTAGAGGCAGATATTTCTGATGCCCAAGTCAATAAGCAGGGAAAAGCAATTGCTGCCAAGGTACTAAAACGCTTGAGAGCACAAAAAGCCTTGAAGAACATTCCGATTGTTATTGCTTTATACAAGCAAGCTTCAGATGACAGCTTGGTTGGTGGAAACTTCTTTGCTTATGCAGTTAACGATGGTGGTGCCACTAAGATTTCTAAGTGGACTAAAGTTAACCAAAAGAACTATGTATTCCCAATTCAATCCGGAAAGAAATCACCAAGTAAAACCGACGAAGATGCTTTCGATAACTTTAAATCACAAGTTCAAAACTTCTTCCCTAATTTGAGTGGGGTTACCGCTCAAGCTCAATATTCAGATGGAACATTGAACGGAATGAAAGTCAGCATTACCACCCAATTTTACAGTCAAACTGAAATCATCAGTTTTACTCAATACTTGCAACAAGCTGCCCAAAAGTATTTACCAAGTAATGCGCCAATCGATATAACGGTTCAATCGACTGACGGGATTCAAAGTTTCTTAAGTCGAAATGCCGGCGAAAAGAACTTCACTTCCCATATTTTCAACAGTTATTAATATGGTAAAATGTCATTTGTGATTAACGAAAGGAAGGGTCGAAATGAGCGAGAGAATTTCTGAAGACCAAGTAAACCACGTTGCAGAACTTGCAAAGTTAAAGTTGGAGGCTGATCAGCTTCCATACTTCACAAACCAATTGGATAAAATTATTGGTATGTTTGAAACCTTAAGCAAGGTTGATACTGATGGTGTTGAACCAACAACAAGCGTTAGCGATCAACTTAACACTATGCGTGAAGACGTTGCTGATAATTGGAACCAACGTCAAGAACTATTGGATAACGCTCCTGATGCGGAGAACGGTTATATCAAGGTTCCTGCAATTATTGATGAAAGTGGGGACAACGAATAATGAATTACTTTAACCAATCATTAAGCGAGATCCATGAAAAGCTGGTTAACAAAGAAATTACTGCTGAAGACCTCACTAAACAAACATTGGCTAACATTGCGGAAGTTGATAAGGATATTAATGCTTTCATCAACGTTGATGAAGAAGGCGCCTTACAACGTGCTAAAGCAATTGATGAAGCCGGAATTGACGCTGACAATTTGCTTTCTGGGATGCCAATTGCATTAAAGGATAACCTTGTAACTAAGGGATTTAAAACTACTGCTGCATCAAAGATGCTAGAAAACTTTAAGCCAATTTATAATGCAACTGTTGTTGAAAAGTTAGCTAACTTAAATGCAATTAGTGTTGGTAAAACCAACATGGATGAATTTGCAATGGGTGGTTCAACTGAAAACTCAGCATTTAAAATTACCCATAACCCTTGGGATACTAACAAGGTTCCTGGTGGTTCATCAGGTGGTTCTGCTGCGGCAGTTGCTGCAGGGGAAGTTTTAGCTGCGCTAGGTTCAGATACTGGTGGTTCAATCAGACAACCAGTTTCATTTAACGGGGTTGTTGGAATGAAGCCAACGTATGGTCGCGTTTCACGTTGGGGTCTGATTGCCTTCGGATCATCACTAGACCAAATTGGACCAATCACAAGAAATGTTGCTGATAACGCAACGTTATTAAACGCAATTGCTGGTCACGATGATCACGATATGACTAGTTCAAATAAAGATGTTCCAGACTTTTCTGCCAACCTAAATGCTGGAGTTAAGGGCATGAAGATTGGGATTCCGTCAGAATTTATGGCTGCTGGACTCGATGATGATGTGAAGCAAACAGTTTTAGATGCTGCTGAAACCTACAGAAAACTAGGCGCCACAGTTGAAGAAGTTTCATTACCACATACTGAGTATGGGGTCGCTGCCTACTACATTATCTCTTCTTCAGAAGCTTCATCTAACCTACAACGGTTTGACGGGATTCGCTATGGATACCGTGCTGAAGATGCTAAAAATCTTGAAGAACTATACGTTAAGTCACGCTCACAAGGTTTTGGTGATGAAGTTAAACGAAGAATTATGCTTGGAACTTTCTCACTTTCAGCTGGTTTCTATGATGCATACTTCAAGAAGGCTGCTCAGGTAAGAACTTTGATGATCAACGATTTTACAAATGTCTTCAAAGATTATGACCTAATCTTGGCACCAACTGCACCAACACCCGCATATGGTATTGGCGAAGATATTAGTGATCCAATGACAATGTACATGAATGACGTTTTGACATTACCAGTTAACCTTGCTGGTCTACCAGGAATGTCGATTCCTGCTGGGTTCTCAAACGGATTGCCAGTTGGTGTACAACTGATTGGTAAGCCATTCGATGAAACAACTATTTACCAAGCAGGTAATGCGTTTGAACAAGCAACCGACTTTCATAAGCAAACACCAAAGATGGGAGGAAATAACTAATGAATTTTGAAACAACTATTGGACTTGAAGTCCACGTCGAGTTAAAAACAAACTCTAAAATTTTTAGTCCCTCTCCCGTAGAATTTGGTGATGATCCTAACTCAAATACCAACGTTATTGACTGGGGTTATCCTGGTGTTCTCCCTTCAACTAACAAAGGAGTTGTTGAATCTGGGATTAAAGCAGCTTTAGCACTTCATGCTGATATTGAACGTCATCCTCACTTTGACAGAAAGAACTACTTCTACCCTGATAATCCAAAGGCTTATCAAATTACTGAATCAGAGACACCACTGGGTCATGATGGTTATGTAGAAATCGAAGTTGACGGTAAGACTAAGAAAATCGGAATTGCTGAGCTGCATATCGAAGAAGATGCTGGTAAAAATACCCATAGCAATGAGTATTCTTACGTTGATTTAAACCGTCAAGGAACACCGTTGGTCGAAATCGTTTCTAAACCAGATATTGCATCACCAGATGAGGCATACGCTTATTTGGAAGAACTTCGCCAAGTAATTCAGTTTACTGGTGTTTCCGACGTTAAGATGGAAGAAGGTTCAATGCGTGTCGATGTAAACATTTCGATTCGCCCCGTAGGTCAAAAAGAATATGGGGTCAAGACCGAGTTAAAGAACTTGAACTCATTTAACTATGTTCGTAAGGGCCTTGCTTATGAAGAACAGCGCCAACAACGAGTATTGATGTCTGGTGGTACCATTCAACAAGAAACTCGCCGTTTTGACGAGACTACAGGTCAAACAGTATTGATGCGGGTTAAGGAAGGTTCTGACGATTACCGGTACTTCCCAGAACCAGACTTGCCAGCCTTGGATATTTCTCAAGAGTGGATTGATTCTGTTGAAAAAGATTTGCCTGAAGCACCTAAGAAGCGCCGAGCTCGTTATGTTAATGAGCTTGGAATTACTGATTACGATGCAATGGTTCTAACTCAGACTAAAGAGATGTCTGATTTCTTCGATGAAATGATTGCTCAAGGTGCTGACGCTAAGCTATCAGCTAACTACCTTCAAGGTGACGTTAATGCGTTCTTGAATGACAATCACGTTGATTTACAGAAGACAGATATCACCGCAGAACATTTAGCTACAATGGTTAAATTGATTACTGACGGGACAATTTCATCAAAAATGGCTAAGAAGGTCTTTAAGGCAGTTACCCAAGGTAAAGAGCCAAAGGCATTCGTTGAAGAAAAGGGCATGGTTCAACTTTCAG
Organism: Lentilactobacillus curieae; assembly: GCF_000785105.2. Taxonomy (NCBI): domain Bacteria; kingdom Bacillati; phylum Bacillota; class Bacilli; order Lactobacillales; family Lactobacillaceae; genus Lentilactobacillus; species Lentilactobacillus curieae. The sequence continues at coordinate 1,394,673 of NZ_CP018906.1, forward strand.
ATCCTGCTCAATTACAACCAATCGTTGATGAAGTATTGGAAGCAAACCCACAATCAGTGGAAGACTTCCACAATGGTAAAGACCGTGCAATTGGATTCCTTGTTGGTCAAATTATGAAGAAGACCCAAGGAAAAGCTAACCCATCAGTGGTTAACAAGTTATTAATTGACTCAATGAATAAATAGAAGGACAGGTAGGGGTATGCGTAAACGTGCCAGAGTAATTTATAACCCGACATCTGGAAGGGAATTATTAAAGCAAAAGCTAGTTGATATCTTAAATATTTTTGAACAAGCTGGGTTTGAGACCAGCGCTTTTGCTACAACGCCAGAACCCGATTCAGCAAAAAATGAGGCTAACCGGGCGGGAAGAGATGGATTTGATTTAGTCGTTGCAGCAGGTGGTGATGGAACCATTAATGAAGTTGTTAACGGTTTGGCACCACTAAAAAAGCGACCTAAAATGGCAATTATTCCTGCTGGAACAACTAATGATTATGCTCGGGCGTTACACATTCCCCGTGAAGATCCTGTTGAAGCAGCCAAGGTAGTGTTGAAGAATCAAACCATTCGGATGGATATTGGTGAAGCGGGAGATAATTACTTTATTAATATCGCAGCCGGCGGTTTATTAACTGAATTAACATATGATGTCCCATCGGACTTGAAGACAATTTTTGGTTACCTAGCTTATTTAGTTAAAGGGGCCGAATTATTACCTAGAATTAAACCAATCGATATGGATATCAAGTATGATGATGGTGAATTTAAGGGAAAGGCGTCAATGTTTTTCCTTGCTTTGACAAATTCAGTTGGTGGATTTGAGCAAATAGTTCCCGATGCTGCCTTGGATGATGGTAAATTTACGCTGATTATCGTTAAAACTAGTAATTTAGTGGAAATCATGCACTTAGCGTCGAAGGTGATCAACGGTGGTAAACATATAAATGATCCCCGGATTATTTATAAAAAGACCAAGAAAGTCGTTGCTAAGCCAATTATGAATCGGATGCAGATAAACCTTGATGGAGAGTATGGTGGGGATGCACCGATGAAGTTTGTTAACCTTAAACAACACATTGAAACCTTCGCAAACCTGGACGATATTCCAAATAAGGCGTACACTGATGAGAGTGAGGAGTTAATTAACGTTGAGAAGAACTTCATTGAAAACGTTGATAAACTTCCAGATAACGATACTGACGATAATAACTAAGAGATAAAATATAAAATTGCGTTGCGATTTGTCGCTTCGCAATTTTTGTTTGTTTGAAGGAAAAGGTGGATACATGAAATTTACGGCCCCAGTTGCCAAGAACGAAAAGTACGAAGTTATAATTGAAGATTTAACCTATGAAGGGCTTGGATTTGCCAAGATAGACGATTTTCCAATCTTTATTGAAAATGCCTTGGTTGGTGAAAAAATTATTACACTAATAACAAAGGTTAAAAAGAATTTTGCTTTTGGTAGAACAGATGAAATTATCACTGAAAGCCCTGATAGAGTTCATGGTATTGCAAAGGCATACACTCAAACCGGGATTACACCACTTCAACATCTAAAATACCCAGCTCAACTTAGATTTAAACAACACCAAATTCAAGTTGATTTTGATAAGTTAAAGGTGCCTGCTGAAGTTAATGAGACTATCGGTATGGATGATCCATTTCATTACCGGAATAAGGCTCAAATTCCAGTAAGAATGCTTAATGGTAAGCTATCTACCGGATTTTATAAGAAGCATTCCCACGAAATGATTCCGCTTGAAGATTTTAAGATTCAGGATGAAAGAATCGATAAGGCCGTTTTGATTGTTAGGGATATTCTTCGTAAATTCCAGGTAAATCCATATGATGAACGTAACCATACGGGAGTAATCAGAAACATTATGGTACGGGTTGGTAAGTATACTGACCAAATGATGATTGTTTTAGTTACTAGAACTAAAAAGCTACCAAGTACCGAGGAGATTACTAGGGAAATTAACGAACAAATTCCTGGGCTAACCAGCTTGATTCAAAACGTTAACTCTGAAAAGACTAACGTCGTGTTAGGTAAGAAGAACATTGTTCTTAGTGGCTCAGACCGCATCCATGACCAATTAATGGGATTGGATTTTGAAATTTCGGCTAACTCATTCTATCAAGTAAACCCCGTTCAAACTGAAAAGTTATACAAACTTGCGATTGAAAAGGCAGAATTAACTAAAGATGATGTCGTAATTGATGCGTATAGTGGTATTGGGACAATTTCATTGTCAGTTGCCAAGGCGGTTAACAAGGTTTATGGGGTTGAAATCGTTGAAGATGCTGTCACCGATGCAAAGACTAACGCAATGATCAACGGAATTAAAAACGTTGAATTTGTGGTCAATAAAGCTGAAGACCAAATGGCGAAGTGGCAAGCAGATGGTTTAAAACCAGATGTTGTCATTGTTGATCCTCCACGTAAGGGGTTAGCTGAATCCCTAATTGAAAGTGTTGCTGAAATGAATCCCAAGCGCGTGGTATACGTTTCATGTAACCCAGCAACTTTGGCACGAGATGTAAAATTGTTTGGTGATTTTGGCTACGAATTGAACCAACCAATTCAACCAGTTGACCAATTTCCACAGACGGTTCACATTGAATCAATCTCTGTTTTAGAGAAAAAATAGTTATAAAATTGTTCATTTTTCTTCACTAAATGTGAAAAAAAGTGGACTTTTTTTATTGATAATTCAATTAATGTTATCCTTAAAACATAGGGGTGTGGCGCATGATTATCATAATTAAGCGATGCTCAAAATTAAGATAAACATTTGAATTAGTTCTCTGATTTTGTTAATGTTGTATCTGTTAATTTATTTTTGAGGATTATAAAAATCCCCCCAAATAAATTGTTTACTCAAATAAATGTAAGGAGGAGCACATGACAATTAAACTTCAAGTGCAAAATCTTACCAAAATATTTGGCCGTCGAATTGGACGCGCCAAAGAGTTAATCGACGCTGGTAAGTCAAAGGCTGAGATCCTGGAACAAACGGGAGCCACAGTGGGTGTCGAAAATGCTAGCTTTGAGGTTAATGAGGGTGAAATCTTCGTTATCATGGGGCTTTCTGGTTCAGGAAAGTCAACAATGATTCGGATGATTAACCGACTTATTGAACCTACATCTGGCAACATTCTAATTGATGGACAGGATTTAACTGGTCTTAGTAAAAAGGAACTCTTGGACGTTCGGCGTCAGAAGATGAGCATGGTATTCCAAAACTTTGCTCTGTTCCCTAACAGAACAATCGTTGAAAATACTGCGTACGGTCTAGAAGTTAAGGGTGTCGACAAGGCAGAACGGCTTAAAAAGGCTCATGATGCTTTGGAGTTAGTTGGTCTTCATGGTTATGATGACCAACTTCCAACCCAACTTTCAGGTGGTATGCAACAACGGGTTGGTTTAGCTAGAGCTTTAGCTAACGACTCAGAAATCCTATTAATGGATGAAGCTTTCTCTGCATTGGACCCACTTAACCGTAAGGACATGCAGAACGAATTACTGGATTTACAAGAAAATCTTCATAAGACAATTGTCTTCATTTCTCATGATTTAAATGAAGCCCTTAGAATCGGCGATCGAATCATGATTATGAAGGATGGGGAAGTTGTTCAAACTGGTACCCCAGAAGAGATCCTGACTAAACCAGCTAACGAGTACGTTGAACGGTTCATCGAGGATGTTGATAGAACTAAGGTACTGACTGCATCTAATGTTATGATTCGACCAAATACCGTTAACATTGATAAAGACGGTCCACGGATTGCAATTCGCCGGATGCGTGAAAACGAAATTTCTTCCGTTTACGTTGTTAACAGTAAACGTGAATTTGTTGGAATCGTTGATGCTAAGCATGCCTTAGAGTTAATCGAAAGTGGTGAACGGAAGTTGGACTCAATCGTTGAACGCGACATCCCGACAACTTCACCAGATACACCAATCACAACAATTATGGATCAGATTTCTAAATCACCATTCCCATATGCCGTTGTGGATGAACAAAAGCATTTACTTGGAATCATTATTAGAGGTGCGGTTCTTGGTGCAATTTCAGGAAACGAGGTGGTAGAAGGTGAATAACATTCCTCAATTACCAGTTGCAAAGTGGATTGACAGTTTAGTTGATTGGTTATCTGGATTCGAAGGATTCTTCAACGCAATCACCAACTTTATTGGTGGAATCGTTGATGGATTCCAATGGATTTTTGATTTAATTCCTGCTTGGCTGTTCATTATCCTGATTGTTGGTTTTACCTATTACTTATTGAGAAACCGTAAGCACTGGTCACTAATTATTTTCGAAATTATTGGTCTAATCTATGTTTGGAACCAAGGGTACTGGCGCGATATGACCCAAACTTTGACCTTGGTTTTAACTTCTAGTTTGATTGCTTTAGTAATTGGAATTCCAATTGGAATTTGGATGGCAAAATCAAACGTAGTTCAAATGATTGCTAAGCCAATCTTGGACTTCATGCAGACTATGCCAGCCTTTGTTTACTTGATTCCTGCTGTTGCATTCTTTGGAATCGGAATGGTGCCCGGGGTTATTGCCTCAGTTATTTTTGCTATGCCACCCACAGTTAGAATGACTAACCTTGGGATTCGACAAGTACCAACTGATTTGATTGAAGCGGCTGACTCTTACGGATCAACTTCATGGCAAAAATTGATCAAGGTACAATTACCACTTGCTAAGTCAACCTTGATGGCAGGGGTTAACCAAAGTATGATGCTTTCACTTTCAATGGTTGTTATTGCATCCATGATTGGTGCGATGGGTCTTGGAAACAAAGTTTACTTTGCCGTAGGTAGAAACGATGCCGGTAGTGGTTTTGCTGCCGGACTTGCAATTGTTATCTTAGCCATCATCTTGGATCGGGTAACTCAAGCAATCAATAAAAAACCAGCAGACAAGTCTTAGGAGGTGGTTACTATTTTAAAGAAAATCACTAAGTTAACGACTTTCTTAGCATTAGCAGCCATCGCAATCGTGCTTGCTGGGTGCTCAAACCAAATGGCTAAGTACAATCCAAAGAAACCAGTTGGTGAGCAGGTTGACTACACAATTACGGGAATCGATGCTGGTGCCGGAATTATGGCTAGTACGCAAAAGGCAATTAAAGCCTATGGCTTAGACAAAGATAACTGGCAGTTGCAAACTAGTTCAACCGCAGCGATGACCAGTACTTTAGACAAGGCATACAAGAAGAAGTTGCCAATCGTTATTACCGGTTGGACTCCCCACTGGATGTTTACTAAATACAAATTGAAGTTCTTAAAGGATCCAAAAAATGTTTACGGTAAAGCCGAAGACATTCATACAGTCACTAGGAAGAACTTACAAAAAGATCGTCCCGAAGCATACAAAATGCTCGACCGGTTCCACTGGACCCCTGAGCAAATGTCTTCTGTGATGATCAAAGTTAATAATGGTGAATCACCTGAGAAGGCTGCTAAGAATTGGATCAAGAATAATCCAAAACAAGTAGCCCAATGGACCAAGGGAATTAAGCACGTTAAGGGACAATCATTTAAGATGACCTACGTTGCCTGGGATTCAGAAATTGCGTCAACTAACGTAGTGGCTGAAGTCCTTAAATCACTTGGTTACAAGGTGACGATTCAAGCAATGGAAATGCAACCAATGTGGGCTGCCGTGGCGGGTAATGATGCTGACGCAATGGTTAGTGCTTGGTTACCAAACACTTCAGCTGTCTTCTATAAAGATTACAGAAGCAAAATTGAAGACTTGGGAATCAACTTACGCGGTGCCAAGGTTGGTCTTGCCGTTCCTTACTATATGAAGAACATTAATTCAATTGAAGATTTAAAATAAAAAGTTAAAAAAGTGACCTCCATAGTTTTCGTTTAAAACTATGGAGGTCACTTTTTTAGTACCTGATATCTCGTGATATCAATAACTTAATAAAAAGATAATATGTTACAAAAATCACAAAATGAACATTTTTTCTATAAAAGCGTTTACATTTGTTCAACAATTCGTTAATATAAAGTTGTACTTAAATGAAAGGGGTTACATTTATTATGACACTAACAAACGAAGAATTAGCAAAATACCTAGATCACACTAATTTAAAGCCTGATGCTACAAGGGAATACATCATTAAGACCTGTGAAGAAGCAGCTAAGTATAATACCGCTTCTGTTTGTGTTAACTCACACTGGATTCCATTGGTTGCAGAACAACTCCAAAACACGGATGTTAATCCAATCACAGTTGTCGGTTTTCCTCTAGGGGAGACGAATACCGAAACAAAAGTTTTTGAGGCTCAAACAGCAATCGACGACGGGGCAGAAGAAGTCGATATGGTGTTAAATATTGGTGAATTAATTGGTGGCAACACTAAGTTTGTTACTGAAGATATTAAAGCAGTTGCAGACGCAGTTCACGAAAAGGGCAAGTTGTTAAAAGTTATTTTAGAAACTTCATATTTAAACAATGATCAAATCGTAGCAGGTAGCAAAGCTTCAGAAACTGCCGGTGCAGACTACGTTAAGACCTCAACTGGATTTTCATCAGCTGGTGCCAAATTAGACGATGTTAAATTGATGCGTCAAACAGTCGGCGACAGATTGGGTGTTAAGGCATCCGGTGGGATTCATTCTAAAGAAGAAGCACTTGCAATGATAGATGCTGGTGCAAGTCGGCTAGGTGTCAGTGCCACTGTTAAGATTTTGTCGTAATTAAGAATGTTTTAGGGGGCTTTTTAATGACTAAGAAATACAAACGAATTTTTGGAATTGTCTTGGATTCAGTTGGTACTGGAGAAGCATTTGATGCTGAAAAATACGGGGATGTTGGCTCAGATACCCTTGGACACGTTGGTGAAGCGTACAAGGGTGATTTGAAAATTCCTAACTTACAAAAATTAGGAATTGCCAACTTACGAGATAAGCCAATTCTAGGGGTAGATAAGGTGGATAAGCCAATAGGATACTTTGGCAAAATGAAAGAAATTTCGGCCGGCAAAGATAGCATGGACGGCCATTGGGAAATGATGGGGCTTCCGGTTGAGAAACCACTGGACACATTTCCAAATGGTTTTCCCGATTCAATCATTAAACAAATTGAAGACTTTTCTGGCAGAAAGGTAATTGGTAACCGTCCAGAATCAGGGACTAAAATCATCGCTGAACTTGGGGAAGATCAGATGAAAACAGGTGATTTAATTGTCTATACTTCTGGAGATTCAGTATTACAAATTGCTGCTCATGAAGATGTAATTCCACTGGATGAACTATATAAGATTTGTAAGTTTGCCCGTTCAATTGTAAATGGTCCTGAATATACTGTGGGCCGAATTATTGCTCGACCTTATGTTGGTCCCGATAAGGATCACTTTACTAGAACGGCTAACCGTCACGACTTTACGTTAGAACCAACTGGAACTACCGACTTGGATTACCTTCAAAAAGCAGGTGTTCATACAGTAGGAATTGGTAAAATCAACGATATTTTCTCTGGTCACGGAATTGACGAAGGTTACCACAATGAAAGCAATATGGATGGAATGGATCATGTTGACCACGTAATGGCAGAGGATTTTGAAGGATTCTGCTTAACTAACCTGGTTGATTTTGATGCTATGTACGGCCACAGAAGAAACCCAATTGGATTTGGGCAAGCCTTAATGGACTTTGATCAACGCCTAGAGAAGGTTTTAAACAACTTGAAGGACGATGACCTATTGTTGATTACTGCCGACCATGGAAATGATCCTGGCTTTAAGGGAACTGACCATACCAGAGAATACGTACCACTATTGGCATACTCTCCATCAATGACCGATACTGGCAGCCTGGGAGTCAGAGAAACATTTGCTGATTTTGGTGCTACGGTTCTTGAAAACTTTGGCGTCACTGGTAACCCAGTGGGAACTAGTTTTCTTGATGAATTAAAACAGGGGGCGACACAATGAGTACACACATTGGAGCAAATAAAGGTGACATCGCAGAAACAGTATTAATGCCTGGTGATCCACTGAGAGCGAAATTTATTGCGGAAAATTATTTGGATAATGTTGTGCAATACAGTAGTGTCCGCAACATGTTTGGTTTTACCGGAACATACAAAGGTAAACGAATTTCGGTTCAAGGGTCAGGAATGGGAATTCCATCACTAGCAATTTACACAACCGAATTGATTAAAGAATATGGCGTGAAGACTATCTATCGGGTTGGTAGTTGTGGTGGTATGAGCCCAGATGTTCACATGCGTGACGTTATTTTGGGTCAGGCAGGAACCACGGACTCATCGATTATTGAGAATACATTTGGACCAAATATGTATTATTCACCAATTGCTGACTTTGGTTTGCTTGATTCGGCATACCATACAGCAGAAGAGATGGGCATCAACACAAAGGTTGGGAACATCTTTGCTGCAGACCGATTTTACAATGACGAAATTGATATTCAAAAATTAATCGATTATGGTGTGTTGGCAACGGAGATGGAAACAAGCGGCCTATACTTATTGGCTGCAAAGCACCATATCCGGGCTTTAACAATTTTGACTGTTTCTGATCACTTGTTAAGTGGAGAAGCAATGTCTGCCAAGGATAGAGAAACTTCATTCGATGAAATGATTAGATTAGCACTCAATACAGCAGTAAAAAATATTGAAGAATAATTGAGGTGAGTACGATGGTGGCGAATGGCGAGATTGACAAATTAAAGCAAAGTTTGCAGGCAGCAGAAATGTATTACCAAGACAACGCTAGCCAATCTGAAATTGCCAAGTCCCTTGGTGTATCGCGGCCAACGGTTTCCCGCTTGCTCCAGTACGCTAAAGATGCTGGCATCGTCAAGATTCAAATCGTCAACCCCGTCGTGAGCGCGCAAGTACTAGCAGATAAGTTGGTCGAAAAATACGGAGTTGAAGTTCATGTGGTTTCAAATAACTATTTGGGAAACATTACGACTCAGGACAGCGTGGGAGCCTATGCTGCGGATTACTTAACCACCATCGTGAAACCTCAAGATGTTATTGGCATTGGTTGGGGAAAGACGATTCATAATGTTACTGAACATTTAGAGCCTCAATCAGTTCCTGGAGTTCGGGTGGTTCAGCTTAAGGGAAGTGTTAGTTATTCTAATCAGAAAACTTATGCTCACGAAAGCGTGAATGAACTGGCTAATGCCTACCAAGTAGCACCCGAATATTTACCTTTACCAGTAATTTTTGATAATGAAGAAACTAAAGAGATGGTTGAACAAGATCGCTATATTAGCAGTATCCTCGAACTTGGCAAACGAGCAAACATTGCCCTGTTTACCGTAGGGACTGTTAGGTCTGAAGCTTTGATATTCCAATTGGGTTATTTTAACGATCGGGAAATCAAACAGTTGCAGAACGCTGCGGTTGGCGATATTGTCTCCAGATTCATTGATGAGGATGGCCAGGTCGTCAACTCAGAGATTGATTCGCGAACAGTTGGAATTACGTTAGATGATTTGAAGAACAAAGAACACGCAATTTTGGTTGCCTACGGAAATCAGAAGGCAGCTGGAGTGAATGCAGTTTTGAAGGCTGGATACGCTAATTGCGTAATCGTTGACCAAACTCTAGCTCAGCTGTTGCTCGATTTTTAATTTTATTCAAGGGGGATTTTTAAATGAGAATGGTAGACATTATCCATGCAAAGCGTTCAGGGGAAGAACTTACGGATGAGCAAATCCAATTCTTTGTAGATGGAGTCGTTAGTGGATCAATTCCTGATTACCAGACTAGCGCATTGTTAATGGCAATTTACTTCCAAGGAATGACTGAAGAAGAGCAGTCTTCTCTGACCATGAAGATGATGGAATCAGGGGACCATCTGGATTTAAGCTCGATTCCCGGTGTGAAAGTCGATAAACATTCAACTGGTGGTGTTGGTGATAAAGTCAGCATTCCTTTAGCGGCAGTGGTTGCTGCGCTTGGAATTCCTGTACCAATGATTTCTGGTCGTGGCTTAGGTCATACTGGAGGAACGTTGGATAAATTAGAGGCGATTCCGGGATATCAGGTTGAGATTTCAGAATCCGAATTCATTGATCAAGTAAAGAAGGAAAAGTGTGCTATCGTTGGGGCAACGGGAAATATTGCCCCTGCAGATAAGAAGATTTATGCGTTGCGGGATGTTACTGACACAGTTGACTCGATTCCGTTAATTGCTGGGTCAATTATGAGTAAAAAGATTGCTTCCGGAACCGATGCATTAGTAATTGATGTAAAGACCGGAGCGGGTGCGTTTATGAAGACCATTGAAGATTCCCGTAATTTGGCTAAAGCCTTGGTAGGAATTGGTAAGGGAGTCGGGATGAAATGTATGGCACTCATTACCGATATGAACCAACCATTGGGTAACGCAATTGGAAATGCCTTAGAAATTAAGGAATCCATCGAATTACTAAAAAATAATGGTCCGGAAGATTTGGTTGATTTAACCACGACAATTGGTGGCTACATGGCCGTAATGGGAGATGTTGCTGATACTCCTGAAGCTGGTAAACAATTATGTGCTGAAGTTATTGCAAATGGTAAGGCGCTTGCATCATTTAAGGCAATGGTTGCTGCTCAACACGGTGATGCTAAAGTGGTTGATGATCCCGATAGTGTATTACCACAAGCTAAGTACAAGATTGATCTCCCTGCCAAGGAGTCGGGAGTGATATCGAAAATTGTCGCTGATGAGGTCGGAGTTGCCAGCATGTTGCTTGGTGGTGGCCGGCAAAAGGCTGACGATAAGTTAGATTATTCAGTTGGAATCTATCTCCACCATAAAGTTGGCGATCAAGTGAACTCTGGAGAGCCGTTACTAACGATATACAGTAACCGTGAAGATGTTGATGACATTAAGGATTTGCTATACAGCAATATTGAGGTTTCGTCTTCAGCCCAAAAACCAACTTTAATTTACGAAACAATTGAATAAAAAATACCCACTAGCATAGTTGTGTTAGTGGGTGTTTTTATTACCATTGGAAAATGTAACACATCTATTACCTCCTTGCTATGGAATGATAACAAGCGTAAACTGACGCTGAATTACCACACATGGAGGAGTTGAATCATATGAAGATCGGCAAATACAAACTGGCTAGCCTAGTTATTGCGGCAACTATTGGTTTGGGAGTCAGTTCTCAAACCGTTAGCGCCAAAAAGAAAGATTCCGATAAGGGATATGATATCCAAAAAATTCTGGATAAGCTAAACGGTAAGGGAAGTAAGTTATCACCGAAGAAAACAATCATCATTGATGTGTTCTTAAAGCCCAAAAACGAAGCAAAGATGAGTTCTCAAATATATGCAGTCAATACCCCGGGAACAAGTGATTTTAAGCACTTTTATACCCCGCAACGGTTTGCTCAAGAATTTGGTCAGAGTGAACAGACAGCTAACCAATTTAAACGGTATTTTACTAAGTATAAATTGAGTACGCATCGTTACCAAAATGGTCTGGTATTACGAATTAAGGGTAAGGTAAGTAATATTAATCGGGCCTTGAATACCAACTTACAGACAGCAAGATATCATGAGGATCCGGTGCAATTTTCTGCTAAAAAACCTAAGATGCCAAAGTCACTTTCTCAGCATGTATTGGCGATTCTGGGGATTACCAATTTTAACCCAAAAGCTAATATGGCAAAGTTTATCAACCATAAAAAGCAAAAACAGACACATCACAAGCAAAAAGTATTCTCAAAGTATGCGCCAACTAAATTTACTCGGCACTATAATTTAGATTCCTTGAGCAGCCAGGGGCAGGAAGGCCAAGGTCAGACAATGGGGATCATTACCTTTGCTGGGTTTAATAAGCAAGATGTATCTCATTTCTGGAAACATGAAAACGTTCCTGCAAGTACTAAGCGGGTTTCAATTAAAAAACTTGCTAACCCAGTTGCAACAACATCTGACACTAAAACGAATAAACTTGAAACTACTCTGGATGTCGAACAAGCCGGAGCAGTGGCACCCAAAGCAAACGTTAGGGTCTACCAAGCTAACTTTAACGATGTTGGGTTGGTGAACACCTTCGCAACAGCGTTTGATGAAAATAAAGCCCAATCTTTATCAATGAGTTGGGGCATTAGTGAATACATGACACATTACTTGAAGAACCACAAAATGTGGACACCTGAATATGCAAAAATTATGAACATTATCTTGGCACAAGGAGCTTTACAAGGAGTTTCCACCTTCGTTGCTTCCGGGGATTCAGGTGCTTATAACCAAGGAGTCGGTGGCAAAATTGGCCCATTCTCAATTCCTAACTTCAACACGTATGCCAACTTTCCATCAGACAGTCCTTGGGTAACTTCCACTGGCGGAACTACACTACCTTTTAAGAAGAAACTTGCTAAAGATCTATCGATTGATGTAAAAAGGGAGAGAACCTGGGGCGGAGATTACATGTACCCAGCGTTCCAAAAACGCCGGAGCTTCTTCACTAAAAATATTAAGAACGCTTTGTTATTAACTAAGATTTTTGCTGGAGGTGGCGGTGGAATTAGTAGTCTATACAACACGCCGTTGTATCAAGAACAGGTTCCGGGAGTTAACACGTTTAATGCCCGTCAGTATCTATCGATTACTTTACAACCGAAAATTAACCCGGTATTGGTAAGTGGAACTGATTACGGTAGAAATTATCCTGACTTGTCTGCAAATGCTGACCCAATGACCGGCTACCAGATGTATCAAAAGTCGTTGGGTGGCTGGAACGTAATTGGTGGAACCAGCGTAGTTGCACCTCAATTTAGCGGGGCAACGGCCGTGATGAATAGTGGTCGTACTTCTAGAATGGGATTTTGGAATCCTCAAATTTATAAATTGGCACAGGATAAAATCAACACACCATTCACAGTTTTGGATAGCACGACCAATAATTCTAACCTGTATTACACTGGCCAACCTGGTAAGCCATATAATCAAGCTAGTGGGCTAGGGACCGTCAACTTTGAAAAATTATTTTCAACATTCAAATAGTGGTCAAATCATTGATGTATCAACAATCCAAGTATAAAAATCACGAAATGAGCTCAAAATTAGTTTGATATTCAAACTAATTTATATTATCATGACTAACGTCCGTTAAGGGCGTTTTATTTTTACCTAATAGTTTGATATTCAAACTAAATTTAAGTGTAATTACACTTAAGGATGTAAGGAGAAATAGATATGAGTGTTTTAGATGCGTCTGAAATTATGGATTTAATTCCTAACCGTTACCCAATTTTGTTTATGGATAAGGTTGACGAATTAGAACCTGGTAAGTCAATTACAGTAACCAAGAACGTTACTATCAACGAAGAGTTCTTCCAAGGACACTTCCCTGGTAATCCAGTTATGCCTGGCGTTTTGATTATTGAATCATTGGCTCAAGCAGCATCGATTTTAATTTTGAAGTCAGAAGAATTCGCTGGTAAGACTGCTTACCTTGGTGCCATTGACAACGCCAAGTTTAGAAAAGTTGTTCGTCCTGGTGATGTGCTTAAGCTTCACGTTGAAATGGAAAAGGTAAGATCAAACATGGGAACAGTTAAGTGTTCAGCTAACGTTGACGAAAAAACTGCTTGCTCATGTAAATTAACATTTATCGTCGCTGACGCTGATAAGAAGATTTAGTTTTTTAGAGGAGGGAGATCATGGACCAAGTGCTTGATAGAAGAAAAGAAGAAGAACATTCTGATTTCAAGTTTATAAGTGATTCAATGATTGACATTTACGACAGCATTATGCGAATTGAAGAATCTGAAATTCGCAAAAGCCGATTCAAAGATGTCACTGCCAAAGAACTTCACTTAATCCATGCAATCGGCCTACATGCTCATAAGACTACTTCTGAGGTAGCTAATTATCTTAAACTCAGTAAAGGAACTTTGACAGCAAACATTAACACGCTGGAACGTAAGGGCTACGTTAAGCGGGTTCCTAATCAGGTAGACCGGAGGATTATTAATCTGGAGTTAACTGATAAGGGAAGAATCCTGTTTCGTGCTCACAGTGCGTTTCACTCAGCGTTAGTTAAAAGTGTGCTGGATGGTTTTTCAGATGATAACGTAGAAATAATCGAGCAGGTATTGAAAAGACTGCTGGGTTTTATTGACGAGGTATCTGACAAATGAAATATGAAAATGTTTCAGTGCTTCAATCTGCACGTAAGATTCCGGCTCGGGTCGTCACAAATGATGAGTTATCCGAGATGATGGATACCTCTGATGAATGGATAACCCAACGCACTGGAATCAAACGTCGACATGTAGCTGATGGTGAGACGACCACTAGTCTTAGTGTTGACGTCAGTCGGGAGTTGTTAGCTAATGCTAACGTTGCTCCTGAAGAGATTGACTACATTGTGGTGGCAACTATGTCGCCCGACTTCTTAACCCCTTCTGTTGCCGCAACGGTTCAAGGAGAAATTGGGGCAACTAATGCGGTGTCGTTTGATTTAAACGCCGCTTGTTCTGGATTTTCATACGGATTATCTGTAGTTCAGAAGTTACTGGTCAGTGATGAGCCTAAAAAGGCAATCTTGATTGGTGGAGAAGTCCTAAGCAAGTTAATTGATTGGCATGATCGCAGTACGGCCGTTTTATTTGGGGACGGAGCTGCAGGAATGTTGCTGACGAACAGTGCAACGGAAACAGGCGCCATTTTAGGATCAGATCTTAGAACCCTGGGAGAGCTTGGAAAGTATCTCACTGCAGGCCAGACTGGAGAAACAACTCCATTTCAAACTGACCAACCAGAGTTCAGTAGGTTCTTTGCCATGAATGGTAGAAGAGTCTATAACTTTGCAGTAAAAAACGTTCCAATTTCAATTGAAGCTGCTTTAAAACAAGCTAACTTAACTCTTGCAGATGTTGACCACTTTGTTTTGCACCAAGCAAACGTGCGGATTGTTGAACGAATCGCCGAAAAGTTGGAAGTTGACTTTGATAAGTTTGACACCAATATTGACGAGTATGGGAATACGGCCGCAGCTAGTGAGCCAATTCTGTTTGATGAGTTAGTACAGAAAGGCAAAATCAATCGCGGTGACGTGGTGGTCTTGTCAGGCTTCGGTGGCGGTTTAACAATTGGAACAATTATATTAAAATACTAATTAATTTATTTAAAATATTTGGAGGAATTTATAATGACTAAAGAAGAAGTATTCAACAAGGTAAAAGAAATCATCGTGGACCAATTAGACGTAGACGCAGATAAGGTTACAGAAACTACTAACTTCAAGAACGACTTGGATCTTGATAGCTTGGACATTTTCGAAGTTGTTGACAAGATTGAAGATAGCTACGACATCGAAATCGAAACTGATGATGGTATGGAAACTGTTGGTCAATTAGTAGACTACGTTGTTAAAAAAGCTGAATAAAAAGTAGGTAGACAATCTTGAAACTAGGTTATTTGTTTAGCGGTCAAGGAAGCCAATTCAAAGAAATGGGTCAAGACCTTTACAAAGCTGAACCAGTATACAAGGATACAGTCGATGAAGCTGCTGAGATTCTAGGAATGGACTTAGCAAATTCTGCAGTTTTTGATGATCCTGATAATGTTCAAGTGGCAATTTTGACGATGAGTACTGGAATTTTCAGGTTACTTAATCAAGATTTAGGCAACCCAGTTGCTGCCGCGGGACTAAGCCTTGGAGAATACAGCGCTTTGGTTGCTGCATCAGCAATCTCATTTGATGATGCACTACCACTTGTTCATGACCGTTCTCAATATATGGACGAAGCCGGTAAGGCTAATCCTGGGGTTATGGCAGCCGTATTGAATGCTGACAGTGAAGTTTTGACAACTGCCCTCAAGGTTGGAAGTGAAGCTGGTCGGGTTTACCCAGCCAACTACAACACTGATTCTCAAATAGTAATTGGTGGGGATGAAGCTGGAGTTAATGCGGCTTCTACCTACCTAAAGGAACATGGGGTTAAGCGTGTGGTTCCACTTAAAGTGGCCGTGGCTTCCCATACTCCACTAATGAGTAGTGCAGCAGATAAACTTGGTTTGCGGCTTGAAAATGTTGATTTCTCAGAGCCTGCTTTCCCGGTAATCAGTAATACCACTTCTACTCCGTTTACCCTAAGTGACGTTAAGGATGTTTTAAAGCGACAGTTAGTTAATCCGACTCACTTTTCAGATGGAGTACAGGCAATTACTGATCTATCAGCAGACACCTTGGTAGAAATTGGCCCAGGAACAACCTTGACCAAATTAGCTAAGAAAATAAACCGTGGCGTTGATACATACCACGTTGACAGTGTGGAAACACTGGCAGAATTAAGAGAGAAATTGGGGTAATCAAATGACAGACGATAAAAAAGTTGCTCTAGTTACTGGAGCTGCAAAAGGAATCGGCTTAGCTACTGCCAAGCGTCTTAGTGATGATGGCTATACAGTAGCGATTAACACCCATTCAGAACTTTCTGATGATCAAAGAGCCGAGCTAAAAAAAGCTGGTTATGACTTTGAAGCCGTAGTTGGGGATGTCTCAGATGATGATTCAGCCAAGGCGATGGTCGATACAGTTTTTGAAAAATTCGGTAGAATTGATGTTCTCGTAAATAATGCCGGAATTACTCGTGATAAGTTACTGACTCGGATCAAGGCTGACGATTTCAAGGCAGTTATTGATACCAACTTGGTTGGGACTTTCAACATGACTAAGTACGCAATGAAGTACATGCAAAAGCAACGTTCCGGAGCAATTGTTAACCTTTCAAGTATTTCAGGCCTCCATGGTAACATTGGCCAAGCAAACTACTCAGCAAGTAAAGCTGGGGTAGTCGGGTTAACTAAGACTGCTGCTCGTGAAGGTGCCCTTAGAGGTATCCGCGTTAATGCAGTTGCCCCTGGAATGGTGCGCACTGATATGGTCGAAGCAATGAGCGAAAAACGCCAACAAGAATTTGCGGATACGATTCCGTTGAAACGCTTTGGGAACGTTAAGGAAATTGCAGACACCGTTTCATTTTTGGTAAATAACGAATACATCACTGGTCAAGTTGTGACCGTTGATGGTGGTTTAACTATTTAAAAGGAGCATTTATATGACTAGAGTTGTCGTTACAGGAATGGGAACTGTTAACCCATTAGGAAATGACGTTAAATCATTCTTAGATAACATGTTCGATTCTAAGGTTGGAATCAGCAAGATTACTAAGTTTGACGCTACTGAAACTGGGATTACTGTTGCTGGTGAAGTTAAGGACTTTGATCCAACCGTACGGATGGATAAAAAAGCAGCTCGTCGTAATGATGCCTTCAGTAACTATGCTGTTTATAGTGCTAAGGAAGCCATGGAAATGGCTGGCTTGAATGAAGATAACGTTGATCCATACATGCTTGGTGTTATCTACGGTTCAGGAATTGGTGGTTTGACCACGATTGAAGAACAAGTTATTAAAATGCATGACAAGGGACCGAAGCGGGTTTCACCACTTTTTGTTCCTAACTCAATCGCTAACATGGCTGCTGGAAATATCGCCATTGAATTTAATGCCTTAAATACCAGCCAAGCTGTTGTTACTGCTTGTTCATCAGGAACTAATGCAATTGGTAACGCCTTTGAATTTATCAAGTCAGGTAAAGCTGACGTTATGATTGCTGGTGGTGCCGAAGCTTCAGTCAACGAAATCGGTATCTCTGGGTTTGCTGCTTTAACAGCATTAACTAAGAGCGAAGACCCAATGAACGCTTCAATTCCGTTTGATAAAGACAGAAATGGATTTGTTCTTGGTGAAGGTGCCGGAACATTGATCCTTGAAAGTTATGACCATGCTAAAGCTCGTGGTGCAAATATCTTGTGTGAAATTGTGGGTTACGGAACTACTAGTGACGCCTACCACATGACTGCTCCAGACCCAGAAGGTAAAGGGGCAATGCGGGCAATGCAACAAGCCATTGATGAAGCTAACATTCCAGCTAGCGATGTTGATTACATCAACGCACACGGTACAAGTACCAAGGCTAACGATAGCGCTGAATCAAAGGCAATTGCTGATGTCTTCAAGGACAACGACTATGTGAAGGTAAGTAGTACAAAGTCAATGACTGGTCACTTGCTTGGTGCCGCTGGTGCCATTGAAGCAGTTGCAGTTGTTGGATCAATCCAAAGAAATCAAATGCCAGTTAACGTTGGTGTAAAGAATCAAGACGAAGAATGCCCAGTTGATCTCGTTACAGAGGACAACAAGAAGGGTGCAGTTAACGTTGCAATCAGTAATTCATTTGGTTTCGGAGGCCATAACGCCGTATTGGCATTCAAGGGAGTTGAATAGCCCAATGGATGAGAAAGAAATTGAACGATTAATGGATAAGTTTGACCAGTCCTCGTTGATGAACTTTGAATTACAAAACGAAGATTTCAAACTTGCCTTGAGCAAACGCGAGGAAGGGGATACCACAATTATTGGTAACCCTGGAGTTGCTGATCAGGGTACTACCCAATCTGAGACAGTGGCAACTGATGCAAACAGCCAAGAAGCTGCGACACCAGTTGTTGATGATGCTAATTTAGCAGAAATCAAGGCACCTTTAGTTGGTGTAGTTTACTTTGCCCCTAGTCCTGACAAACCAGCCTTTAAAAAGGTCGGCGACCACGTTTCTAAGGGTGAGGTTGTCTGTGTTATCGAAGCAATGAAGATGATCAATGAGGTCAAGAGTGACATCGACGGTGTAATTAAAAATGCACTGGTTGGTGACGGCGCTATGGTTGAATTTGATCAACCAATTTTCAGCGTGGAAAAGGAGTAAGCAAATGGATTTAAATGTTCAAGATGTTATTCCTCAACGCTACCCATTTCAAATGATCGACTACTTTAACGAGGTTAATCCTGGTGAAAGTGCTTCTGCCACTAAGTTGATAACCATCAACGAGTGGTTTTTTGCTAATCAGCCCCATGACCACCTAGTGGTTCCGCGGCCAATTTTGATTGAGTCGGTTGCTCAAACTGGAGTAGCAGCCATCCTCAGTATGGATGACTACAAAGGCAAGAACGTTTTCTTCGGTGGAATTAGGTCAGCTAAGTTTCATGATGACTTTAGACCCGGAGATAAATTAGTAATGTCAGTTAAATTACAGAAACTTAAGTTAAATGTCGGAGTTGGTCACGGTGAAATTTCACGTGACGGCGAAGTGATTGCAGAAGCTGACCTAGTCTTTGCAATCGAATAGACATTTCGAGGTGGATATATGTTCAAAAAAGTTTTAGTTGCCAACCGTGGCGAAATCGCAGTGCAAATTATTCGCGCACTTCACGATATGGATATTGTTGCAGTTGCAGTTTATTCTAGTGCTGACCAGGATAGTTTATTTGTATCCTTGGCTGACGAGGCCGTAAAAATTGGTGGCCCGCAACCCAGTGAGTCATATTTAAACATGGCAGAAATCATTAGCGCTGCAAATCTGACCGGCTGTGAAGCAATTCATCCAGGATACGGATTCTTATCAGAAAATGCTGAATTTGCTGCTCTGTGTGAAGAGTGCCACATTAATTTTATCGGCCCAGACTCAGACATCATCACTTTGATGGGTGATAAGTCAAACGCTAGAATTGCTATGAAAAAAGCTGGGGTTCCAGTTATTCCAGGTAGTGACGGCGTGGTTAACGACGTGGCAACTGCTAAGCAAATTGCTGACGAAATTGGTTATCCAGTTTTGCTTAAATCAGCTGCTGGTGGTGGTGGCAAGGGAATTCGGGAAGTTGATGAGCCTGATGAGTTGGAATCAGCATTCTTATCTACTCAACAAGAAGCCCGAATCTCTTATGATGACGACGATATTTACGTTGAAAAGTTACTAACACATACTAAGCACATTGAAATGCAAGTAATTGCTGATAACTTTGGCGATGTTGTATATCTACCAGAGCGTGATTGCTCACTTCAACGAAATCACCAAAAGGTTATTGAAGAAAGTCCATGTACTTTGATCAGCCAAGAGGAACGCGAAATGCTCGGGGGGATTGTTACTAAGGCCACTAAGAGTCTTAAGTACACAAATACCGGCACGTTCGAGTTCCTTATGGATCAAGACCATAACTTCTACTTCATGGAAATGAACACCCGACTTCAGGTGGAACATACCGTGACCGAAGAGGTAACTGGGTTAGAATTGATCAAAGCCATGATTTTGGTCGCTAATGGCGACCGTTTGCCGTTTGCCCAGGCTGATGCGACGGTCAAGGGTTACGCAATCGAGTGCCGGTTAAATGCCGAGAATCCATATCAAGGATTTGCACCTCAACCAGGGAAAATTGATCACCTATACCTTCCAGTTGGAACGATGGGGGTTCGGTTTGATTCTGGTATCATTCAGGGCAGTTTCATCTCACCATTCTATGATTCGATGATCGCTAAGGTGATTGTTCATCTTGATAATCGCGAAATTGCCGTTAAGAAGATGAAACGCGTGCTATCTGAGTTGGAAATCGGCGGAGTAACTACCAACCAAGACTTTCTTGCAGAAATTATTCATAGTGATGGTTTTGCCGGCGGAAAGTTCGATACGAACTTTATTGAAGACGAAATCTTAGGAAACCGGAGGGTCACAAATGGAGCCAAGTAAGTTTAAAACTCCTAGCAATGAGATTCTTCGGAAGCGAATGGATGACATTCCTGACAACATTCTTAAGGAATGTCCAGTTTGTCATCAGGCGTTCTTTGCTAGTAAAGCAGGAGTTCTTAACGTTTGCCCTAACTGTGGATACGGTTTTCGAATTACAGCCAAGAAAAGAGCTACGATTACTTTTGATGCATTTGATGAAATCGATAGTGAACTAACCGTACCAAGCCGCTATCAAGATCCTAAGTACCTAAGTAAGATTGAAAAGTCCAAAAAGGTTACTGGAATCAATGAAAGTGTTCTGACTGGAATTGCGGAGATCAAGGATGTGAAGTTCGCTGCTGGTATCATGGATCCATTCTTTGTTATGGGAAGTTTAGGATCGATGACTGGTGAAAAGATGGCTCGCCTATTCAAACGAGCGACTAAAGATTCTCTTCCGGTGGTAATGTTTACTGCCTCTGGAGGTGCCAGGATGCAGGAAGGAATCATGTCATTGATGCAAATGGCAAAGGTTTCTTCTGCTGTTAGTGAACACGCCAAAGCTGGCCTGTTATATATCGTGGTTTTGTGCGATCCAACAACTGGTGGGGTAACCGCTAGTTTTGCAATGGACGGCGATATTATTTTGGCAGAACCTCACGCTTTAGTAGGTTTTGCTGGAAGAAGGGTAATTGAGCAAACAATTAGGCAAAAGCCCCCAGTTGATTTTCAACGAGCTGAGACCGTGCTTGAACATGGATTTATTGATGCAATCGTTGAAAGGCACAACATGAAAAGAACGTTGTACCAGTTGATCAAATTGCACGAACAATAGGAGATTAACAATGAAAAATGCAGCGTATGAAAAAGTAACTGCGGCAAGAAGCCAAAGTAAAATTTTAACCACGACCTTGGTTAAGCAACTGATAGATGGATTTTTTGAAATCCATGGTGATCGCGGCTATGCAGACGATCATGCGGTAATTGCAGGAATTGGCCGTCTGAACGATCGGCCAATTACGGTGGTGGGAATCTCAAAGGGTGACGATACCGAATCAAATATCGACCGTCACTTCGGGAGTCCAACCCCAGCTGGTTATGCAAAGGCATTACGGGCAATGAAACAAGCCGAAAAATTTAACCGCCCGGTTTTAGCTTTGGTGAATACACCAGGAGCTTATCCAGATGTTGAGTCAGAGTATCATGGCCAAGGTTCAGCTGTAGCACAATGTATTATTCAAGGTTTACAATTAAAAGTACCGTACATTAGCATTATCTTAGGTGAAGGCGGAAGTGGTGGGGCACTTGCTCTTTGCTGTGGCGACGAGGTTTATATGCTTGAAAATAGCATTTACTCAGTGTTATCGCCTGAAGGGTATGCTAGTATTATGTGGAAGGATTCTAAGAAGGTTCCTGAGGCAGCCGAAGAGCTAGGATTAACTCCTGAAAGGTTGCTCAAAGAACATGTTATCGAAGGAATCCTACCGGAGATTGAGACGAACGACGACGTGGTGAACCTTAAGAAATTTTTGACTGATCGATTTGAACAGTTAAGTGCTCAAAGTGTTGATGATTTAATTGATCAGCGACAAGAAAGATACGATAGGTTCTAAATTAGTTTGGAGGAAAAGAAATGGACGGGATTTTAACTGGTAAGACCATCGTGGTTATGGGTGTTGCCAACAAGAGAAGTATTGCTTGGGGATGTACTAATGCCTTGATTAACCAAGGTGCTAAAGTAGTACTTACTTATCAAAACGATCGAATCAAGGAAAGCTTGCAAAGATTTGTTCCTGAAGATCTTGATTTGATCGAATGTGATGTTGCTGAAGATAGTAATATCGAAGTAGCATTTAAAGAAATTGGTGACAAGTACGGCAAGATTGATGGGGTTATCCACGCCATTGCATTTGCTGATAAGGAAACTTTGACTAACGGAGTAATCAACACTAAAAAGGACGGTTACGACCTTGCCCAAAACATTAGTGCATACTCGTTCATCGCCGTTTCAAGATACGCCAAACAATACTTAAACAATCCAGGTAGTATCATTACCCTTACTTACTTCGGTTCAATTCGCGCTATCCCTAACTACAACATGATGGGTATCGCTAAGGCCGCCCTTGAATCAAGTGTTCGTTACTTAGCTAAAGAGTTAGGTGAAGACGGAATTCGCGTTAATGCTATTTCTGCAGGAGCTGTTAAGACACTTGCTGTTACAGGTATCAAGGGGCACAGTGACTTATTGAAGATGTCTCAAGGATTTACAGTTGATAATGTCAGTGTTACTACCGACGAAATCGGTAATGTGGCTGCATTCTTGATGAGTGACTTATCTACTGGAATGACTGGTGATACCTTGTTTGTTGATAAAGGTGTTCACTTGATGTAATTTTTTGACTTCGTCAATTATTAAATTATGCTATTATTTATATAAAGGAAGCCGTCCGGAATTTCCGGGCGGCTTTTTATAGTATGTAGTTGAATAGCTTAAATGCTAAAAAAATGGCTGTTATGGAGTTGACTTGATTGGATGGCACATTGATTCATAAATTAATATTAAATAGCTTAACGGGCAAATATGAGCCAGCTGTGCAATCTTTTGACGAGATAGACTCGACCAACCAATATTTGAAACGATTAGTTACAAGTGGTGGGCAAAATGAGCCCCTAATTGTTGTGGCTGAGTCGCAAACTGCTGGGTACGGAAAACGGGGTAGAAGTTTTTACTCACCTGAAAAGACTGGAATCTATATGAGCATTCTAATTCCATACGTGGAAATTCCACTTAACTTAGTCGGAAGGGTGACGATTGGGGTCGCAGTCTCAGTCATGGCCGCTATTCAAAAGTTTTTTCCGTCTGTAGAGCTAACCGCTAAGTGGGTCAATGACATTCTGGCTAATAATCGTAAGGCAGTCGGAATTCTGGCTGAGCTTGTCGATAATCCTAGCGGGCAGGCTGACTTAATTGTCGGTATCGGAATCAATCTAAGTACCCAAAATTTCCCTGAAGAATTAAAAAACAAAGCGGGATCGATTGCCGGAGTTTCTAAACAAGTAGAACGAGAACGACTTGTTGCCCAAATCTATTTGGAGTTTGTTAAAGTGTTCAGTGATTTTAAAAACCCTACAATTATTGCCAATTATCGTCACTCATTGGGGACAATTGGCAAAGAAGTTGAAGTTCGGGTTGGTAGTAAAATAATCAGGGGAATTGCTAGGGACATCGATGACGATGGCAGTTTAGTTGTTGAACTAAATGATGGCGAACTCCGGCACCTTGCTAGCGGAGATGTCGTCAAAGTAAATACCCCAAATTCCAATTATTATGGTTAACGGAGGAAACTATGGGACTAACTAATCAGACCCCAGAAGATCAAGTTCAGAAAATATTTGACGAGATTGCGGGTAACTATGATAGAATGAATGATCTTATCAGTTTGCAGTCACATAAACGGTGGCGCAATCAAATGGTTGATATGATGGCACTTCGACAGGGTGATCACGTTTTAGATTTGTGTTGTGGAACTGCTGACCTAACGATTGCGACAGCTGGTAAGGTTGGTTCAACTGGGCACGTGGTTGGTCTTGATTTCAGTAAAGAAATGGTTAAGTCCGGTCAAAAGAAGGTTGAACAAGCAGGGCTTGAGGAGCAAATTGAGTTTCAAATTGGTGATGCAATGAATTTACCATTTGAATCGAATAGCTTTGATGCGGTGACCCTTGGATTTGGGTTAAGAAATGTACCTGATGCAGCTGCTGTCCTTCGCGAAATGCGGAGAGTTGTTAAACCAGGAGGGACTGTTGCTTGCCTGGAAACTTCGCAACCGCAAAATCCTGTAATCAAATTCTTTTGGAAACAATACTTCAAACTAGTTCCCGTGATGGGACAAGTTGTTAGTCACCATTTCAAGCAGTATAGTTACTTAGAACAAACCGCAGGGCAATTTGTTTCGGCACCAAAACTAAAGCAAATGTTTGAGACGGCGGGTCTTCGCAAGGTTAAGGTTAAGACCTTAATGTTCGGAGCTGCCGCAATTCACATTGGTAAAAAATAAAGTATGAGGATATTTAAATGATTACAATTTCTGAGATGGGTTTACAGATCTCCGGTAAAAAACTGTACGATAACGTTAACTTAAAATTCACCCCTGGTAATTGTTACGGGGTAATTGGGGCTAATGGAGCTGGAAAGTCAACTTTTCTTAAGTTACTTGAGGGCAAACTTTCTCCAAGTACTGGTGAGGTTCACGTTGATAAAAATGAACGAATTTCTAGTTTGAGCCAAGACCACTATGGTTTTGAAGACCAGACAGTAATGCAAACGGTTATTCAAGGCTACCAACATCTTTCAGATGTGATGCAGGAAAAGGACGCTTTGTATGCCAAAGAAGATTTTTCTGAAGAAGATGGAATCAAGGCAGCTGACCTAGAAGCTGAGTTTGCTGAAATGGATGGTTGGAACGCCGAACCAGACGCATCACAATTGCTTCAGTCTCTAGAAATCCCAGAAGAAATGCACCAACAATTAATGAGTGAATTGACTGAAGGCCAGAAGGTTAAGGTGTTATTGGCTCGAGCTCTTTTTGGTGAACCAGATATCTTGCTACTTGATGAACCTACCAACGGTTTGGATGTCTACACGATCAATTGGTTGGAGAACTTCCTTGCGGATTATTCAAAAATCACAATCATTGTTTCCCATGATAGACATTTCTTGAACCAGACATGTACCATGATGTGTGACGTTGATTTTGGTGAAATTAATATGTTCGTTGGTAACTATGATTTTTGGCTAAAATCAAGCCAACTAGCTGCCAAAATGAAAAGTGATTCTAATGCAAAAAAAGAAGAAAAGGTTAAAGAACTTCAGGAGTTTATTGCCAGATTTAGTGCTAATGCTTCTAAGTCAAAGCAAGCAACTTCACGGAAGAAGCAACTGGATAAGATTACCCTTGATGATATTAAGCCATCTTCTCGAAAATACCCATTCATTAAATTTGAACAGGAGCGTCCACTTGGAAATGATTTAGTTAGAGTGGATAAAGTTTCTAAAACAATTGACGGGGTCAAAGTTTTGGATAACGTTTCATTTACTTTGAGGCCAACTGACAAGACTGCATTTGTCAGTCGAAATGACTTGATCACCACTACATTGATGCAAATTATGGCTGGCAATGTTGAACCGGACTCAGGTGAAGTTGTCTGGGGGCAAACTGTTAAATCATCCGCAATCTCAAAGGATTTTGCCAGTGAGTTTAATAATAATGACCTGCGGATTATTGACTGGCTTCGTCAATATGCGCCAAAGGGTAGTGATGATGATGCTTTCTTACGTCAATTCTTAGGAAGAATGCTCTTCTCTGGGGATGACGTTGATAAGAAGGTTAAAGTCCTCTCTGGTGGTGAAAAAGTCCGTTGTATGCTTTCTAAGATGATGTTAGAAAAGGGTAACACTCTGATATTGGATGATCCTACTAACCATCTGGATTTGGAATCAATTACGTCATTAAACGAAGGCTTAGCTGGCTTTCCAGGTGCAATTCTGTTTACTTCTCATGACCATGAGTTTATTCAAACAATTGCTAACAGAATTATTGAGGTTTCCAGCAATGGAATCATTGATAAGGCTGATACAACTTATGACGAATTTATTAACCACCCAGATGTTCAAAATAAATTAGCTAATTTGTACGACTAATAAAAAAGCCTCTAAGAGCATTGCTCTTAGAGGCTTTTACTGTATTAATCTGAATTACATCACGAGACTTAACAGCATAACCATGACGATACCAACGACCGAAATGATTGATTCAAGCACTGTCCAAGTTTGTAAAGTTTGTTTAACAGTTAAATCGAAATATTCTCTAAACATCCAGAAACCAGCATCGTTAACGTGTGATGCGGCAAGTGATCCAGCACCGATTGATAGTACCATCAATGCAGGGTTAACACCTGATTGTGCCATCAGTGGAGCAACAATTCCTGCGGCGGTTAATGACGCAACGGTTGCGGAACCAAGGGCGATACGAAGCACAACGGCAACTAACCAACCAAGTAATAATGGTGAAAGTGATGAGTGAATAAAGATCTTGGCAACTTCTTTACCAACACCACCATCAATAAGAACTTGTTTGAAGGCACCACCACCACCGATAACCAATAGCAACATAGCAATTGATTTAACGGCATTTTCAAGTGATTCCATAATTTGAGCAGTTGTCCGCTTACGGTTCCAACCCATTGTCCACATTGCGAAGAATAATGAAATTAACATCGCAATACTTGGTGAACCAATGAATTCGATAATTGAATCAACAGTAGATGGATTCTTAGGTGCTTGACCACCGTGAACTGTCATTGTGTAGATTGTAGTAATTGCTAACAAGATAACTGGGAATAAAGCAGTTAAAACAGAAATTCCAAATGAAGGAGCTTCATCTGGTGAGAATTGCTTAACTTCACCGATTGATGAAAGATTTCCCTTACGATCAAATGCTTCTGGAGCATATTTGCGGGCAAGTTTTGAGAACAATGGACCAGCAATGTATGCAGCTACAATGGCAATAATCAAACCAAATAGCAGAACGTGACCATCGTTAGCTCCTAAAACTTGAGCAATAGCAACTGGAGCGGGGTGAGGTGGTAAGAATCCGTGGGTAACAGATAAGGCTGCTGCCATTGGAATTCCTAAATAAAGAATTGGTACACCGGCATCAAGGGCAATCGCGAATACGATTGGCACTAACAGAACCATCCCAACTTCGAAGAAGAGGGCGATACCCAAGATAAATGAGGCAACCATGATTGCTAGTTGAAGACGAGTTTTACCAAAACGTTGGATCATGGTTTCGGCGATGATATAGGCACCACCGGAATCAGACACCAGCCTTCCAAGCATGGCACCAAAACCAAACACCATTGAAAGCTCACCTAACTGGCTTCCAATACCGTTAGAAACTGACTCGGCAATATTTGCCATTGGCATTCCTAACATGATAGCTGTAACTACTGCTGTTAAGACCAAAGAAACGAATGTGTTGATCTTAAACCTAATGATCAGAACTAGTAAGAAGATAATTCCGATAACTAATGCGATTAATTTCATTTTCTTTCCCCTTTCAAATAAATGGTATCTTGACTTTAATTAGGCGTTACTTTCGCTTCCGCCATCTGGGTTTTCATGCCGACGCTGGAAATCAGCAATGTTCTTGTACTCAGGTTGAAGTGAACGACTTAATCGAATGTAAATAGGAACTAATTCGCGGTAAGCGGTAAAGTTCGCTGCGTCTGGATGATGTACATTTGTTGTCCCCACAAATTTTGAAACATCACTCAAACTATCGATTAAGCCAAGGCTGTACATTCCAAGGGTTGCTGCACCAAGAGCGGTACTTTCAAAACTTTCTGGAATGGCAACGTCTTGCTCAAAGATGTCAGTGAGCATTTGGCGCCAAAGTTCTGAACGGGCGAAGCCACCACTAGCTTGGATACTAGTTGGTTTGCCGACAACTTCTTCAAGGGCGAGCATAACTGTGTATAAGTTATAAACAATTCCTTCCAAAGCAGCCCGAATCATGTGTGCACGGGTGTGAGTTCTGGTTAAACCAAAGAATGAACCACGGGCGTTAGCGTCCCAAATTGGGGCACGTTCGCCACCAAGGAATGGGAAGAAGAGCAATCCATCTGAACCTGCTGGAACCTTAGCTGCAATTTCAGTAAGTAAGTCATATGGATCAATCTTCATTTGTTCTGCGGTAACCTTTTCAGGGGCGCAAAGTTGATCACGAACCCAACGGAAGACAACTCCACCGTTGTTAACTGGTCCGCCAACAACCCACATATCCTTTGCAAGGTAGTAGCAGAATACTCGAGCCTTTGGATCAGTCTTTGGCTTGTCAGTTACAACCCGTACGGCACCTGAAGTACCAATGGTAACGGCAACGACGCCAGGCTTGATGGCGTTAACACCAAGGTTAGCTAATGGGCCATCTGAAGCACCAATGATAAATGGAGTATCAGCAGAGATACCAAGTACCTTAGCGTACTCTTCATGGATACCCTTTAATTGGTAGGTAGTATCAACTAATTCAGGAAGTTGATCAGCGGTTACACCGGCAACTTTAAGGGCTTCTTCATCCCAATCCATGTTGAAGATGTTGAAAAGACCAGTTGCGTTGGCAATTGAGTAATCTTCCTTTAATACACCAAACAATTTGTGGATAATGTATTCCTTAATTCCAACGAAATAACTAGCTTGCTTAAACAATTCCGGTTTGTCATTTCTGAGCCAGATTAGTTTAGTAAGTGGTGTCATTGGGTGGATAGGAGTACCGGTGTGTTGGTAAATCTCCATTCCTTTATCACTGTTCTTCAACTCATCAGCGTAGTGAACAGCACGGTTGTCACCCCAAGTAATGGCACGGGTAAGCGGCTTGTAATTATCGTCCAATAAAATCAAGCTGTGCATAGCACATGAGAATGAAACTCCTTTAAGTTCACCCTCCGCCAGGTTTGCTTTTCTAAGAACCTCAGTAATTCCGTCTGACATTGCAGAAAAAATTTCTTCAGGATCTTCTTCGGCCATATCTGGCGTGTCTTGGTAAAGAGGGTACCCATTATTTGAGTAACCACTAACTTTCCCCTCTGTATCAAAAAGAACGGTCTTTACACTAGTCGTTCCAATGTCTACTCCCAGAGTGTAATCCATAAAAATAACTTCCTTTCTTAAAGTCAAAAAGAGCGGTATCCGTATCGAAATAAAATAACTTAGATGATAGAATATAAATGTTATTCGCAAATAAGACCATTACCAAATACGGGTACCGCTTTCAAATTAAAATTTAGCATGTTGCAAACTCTAGGACAACTATAATGCCTTATGAGTTTTATTAGTTGCTACAATAGATTATATGGAAAAAAATTTCACAAAGCAACCTTTTTGTTGTAAAATATTTACAACGACAACGAAATAATTAAGGGGTGAAACTAGTGAGTACACCAGTACAGTTATTAAAACAGTATTTTGACGATTTAAGCAGAACCAACAAGAAGATTGCCAGATATGTCATAGACAATCCACAAGATGCCTCTGAAGCAAACATTGAGGAACTTGCTGAAAAAACAAACACATCAACGGCATCAGTTTCAAGGCTGGTGAAAACGCTTGGTTACAATAATTTTAGGGAATTCACACTGTCGCTTGCGTACACCCAGCTTCGACCACAAAATCTTCCTATATTTAAGGATATTGACGCAAATGATACTTTAGATGTAATTGCAGACAAGACGTTTAACAGTTCACAGAGAGCCTTACAGGACACGAGAGCAGGTATAGAGGAAGCGGATTTTGCTAGAAGTGTTTTGAGAATTATTAATTGTGATCGACTTGGATTCTTTGGTTTAGGTGGCTCAGCCGTTGCTGCTTTGGACGGTTACCATAAGTTTTTGAGAACCTCAATTGACTGTTTTTACCATCCGGACTTTGACGTGCAATTGATGCAAGCGGTAAAATTAGACCAAGACGATTGTGCAATTGTTATTTCTCATTCCGGTAAAAACCGCCAGACGTTAAAATTATTGGAAACGTTGAAGGGTAATGGGGTAACTGTTATTGGAATTACTAGTTACATTGATTCCCCATTAGCACTTCACAGTGACATTACGTTTATTTCATCTAGTGATGAAGCTAATTACCGTTCTGAAGGAATGTACTCATTGATTGCGCAAATGACGATTATTGATACTCTCTTTATGATGGCAACAGTTAGAATGGGACCAGCGACTGAAGAAACAATTCGCAACGTGCAGGGAATCATCGAGAGTACCAGAAATTAAATCTGAAGCTTTAGGATGATGCTTAAATGAAAAGACAAGACATTCAACCGATTTATAAACGAGCGAATAAGAATCGCAAGCTCTTTTTCCGGTGGAGTCTTGTCTTTTTGATTGTCTTGGTTATCGTGGGTGGTGGCTACACAATATATCATTTTCACCGTGAACAATTATTGAAACAGTACCCAGTTCGAGGGGTCTCCGTCAGCCAAACTGATGGTTACATTGATTTTGAGCAACTAAAAAATGACGACTATAAGTTTGTGTATTTAAAGGCGTCACAAGGATCAGTGTATACAGATGACAGTTTTAGTAATAATTTTCAAAGGAGCCAAGGATCTCAGCTACCAATTGGGGTATACCATGTGTTTTCATTCAGCAGTTCACCAGCATCCCAATTTAGAAACTTTGTCCGTCAGGTAGGTTATGACACTGGAAGCCTACCCATCGGAATTGATGTGCAACCTTATGGTACATACAACAAAGACACCCTGAACTACAAACGGGTGTCTAAAAATTTAAAGCTATTCATTTCTAAACTTCGAAATTACTATCAACGTCCAGTGGTGATTTGGACTGACAAGTCGATAATTTCTGGAATGGATATTCAAACCAACGACAACCAGCAGTTGTGGTTAAACGATGGCAAACTTGGCAAACCAAATTCGGACGCAACCTTTATTTTTGTTGATCCTAATGCTGCAGTAAAGATGGATAACCAAACAGCATTTCTAAACGAATCCGTGTTTAACGGAAACGAGAGCAAATGGCATCGATATCTTAATCAAATCTTGAGCCGCTAAGCTAGACTTAATTTATAAGTGGCGTTGTCTGATTCATCATAAAATTTTATCGGTTTGCCGGCATTAGTCTGGATTTCAATTTTATAGCCAAAGTTATCAACAAGAACCACTTCGTCCCGATCAGTTTTCTTAACCTGAACAGGGACCGAATGACGATCAATCTTGAGGTCAAACGCCGATTGGATTTCGAGGGTGTGTCTGTGAGAATTATTGTCAGTATAGTGATAAGTTCCTGGAAAAATGGGATTTTTGACTGAAGTTTTGTAAACATTGTTGTCCCGCTTTCTGAATAGTGACTGGAATGGTTTGATTAGTGAGTTGAACTTCAATAAGTTACCTCCAAAATAGAAAATACCTGATTACTTGAATTTTAGTTATTGTAACGAATAAATATGACGAGACTAATAACGAGAAATTTCAATCCTGTAAAAACCTTGTTACAATAAGTAAAGAAGAAAGGATGATTCGAATGATTAAACTTGGGGTTATTGGCACAAACTGGATTACCCAACAATTTGTTGAAGCGGTCCAAACATTAAAGGAGTACGACTTTACTAGTGTTTATTCTCGGAAAGTGGAGACTGCCGAAGAATTTGCTAGCAAAAACGGAGCAAGTAATACTTACACTGATTTGAAAGAATTCTTTTCAAGCGACAATTTTGACACGGTTTACATTGCCTCACCAAACAGCCTGCACTTTGACCAGGCAAAGCAAGCGATTGAGAATGGTAAGAATGTGATTGTTGAAAAGCCAGCGTTTGCTAACCAAAAACAAATGGCTGAATTTCAAACCTTACTTGCAAGTCATCCAGAAGTTAAGTTTTTTGAAGCTGCTAGAAATATCCACACAGCTAATTTCCATTCAATTGAAGACCAAATGGCAAAAATGGCTGGAATCTCTGGAGCAGAATTCACCTATTCTAAGTACTCGTCACGTTATGACAAAGTATTAGCAGGGGAAGAACCAAATGTATTCTCACTTAAGTTTGCTGGTGGGGCACTGCAAGACCTTGGTGTTTACACAGTGTACGACGCCGTAACTTTGTTTGGCCTACCAGAGGAAGTTGCCTACTTCCCTAAACTTGTTGCTACGGGAGTCGATGGCAAAGGAACTGCAATTTTAAAGTATTCCAAATTTGTGGTCACACTTAACTTTTCAAAAATGTCGAATTCACAGATGACATCTGAAATCGCCGGGTTAAAAGATTTTATTGAAATCGATGATGCTGGTGAGATTACCGAAGTTAGTTATCATGATGCCGACGGAAATCGCCAAGTAATTGGTAATTCAAACAAGGAAAACCCAATGATTGAAGAAGCAATTGACTTTGCTAAGGTCATTGATAATCCTGAAGATTCTGAAATGCAACGTTTATACAAGTATTGGAATCAATTAAGTATTAATGTAAATAAAGTATTGTTCAACCTTCGTCAGGACGCTAACATCGTGTTCGTTGACGAGGAGAAATAATGGGAGAATTTTATTGTTAGTTGAATTTGAAAAATTAAAAGAGCGACTGGGTTTTACGCAAACTACGGCTATTCAAAGAGCAGTTGCTGAGCCACTACGTGCTGGTAGAAGTGTTGTTGGAATCTCACCTACAGGTTCCGGCAAAACCGTTGCGTTTATGGAGCCATTGCTAGAAAGAATTGAAGGCGCTGATGGTGAGGTTAGCATGCTGGTTTTAGAACCATCCGCCGAATTAGCAATGCAAGTTTTCCGTGAAGTGTCTAAATGGGCAGATGAGATTGGACTATCAGCAATGTCAGCAATTGGTGGAGCCAACATCAGTCGCCAAATTGATAAGCTAAAGGAACACCCTGAAATCGTTGTTGGAACGGTTGGCCGAGTGTCTGAATTGATTGATAAGGGAAAGCTGACACTTCATGAGCTTGATTCAATGGTGATTGATGAAGCTGACAATCTGTTAAGTGAAGAAACTTTGGATCCCATTCGTGATATGGCGGATATGGCTCCCGATGATGTCACATTGGGATTGTTTTCAGCGACTAGAAATGATGTGTTAGACCACATTAATCGGTGGTTTACGCAAGACATTGAAATGATCGATGTTACCGATATTGATGACAGTATGGGGAAAATGACTCACGGATTTTTGACAGTTTCCAATATGAAGAAGCCATTGATGTTAGCTCGTTTATTGGCGATTCCCAACTTTAAAGCACTGGTGTTTTTCGATAAGGTAACTACTTTGCAGAAAACTTACAGTAATCTAACTCACAGAAATATTCGTGAGGTTGGCCGACTAACCAGCGAGCAAACTAAACTGGCTAGAAAAAATGCTTTACGTGATTTTCGGAAGGGTAAGATTCGGCTACTAATGGTTACTGATGTGGCAGCTCGCGGGATTGACGTGCCGGAATTACCGGCAGTGATTAACTATGAGTTGCCGAGAACTGACAAGACATACACTCATAGGTCTGGTCGGACTGCCCGGATGCATCATGATGGTCTAGTGCTGAGCATGGGAGATGATCATGATTTTCGTGATTTCAAGAAGTTGCTAAGTGATGACATTTCGCTGACTAAACTCTATTTTGACGAAAATAAATTAGTAACCAAACGTCCGGCTGATAAACCCAAGTCGGTTGGTGATAATCAAACCGTTGAAACTAAAGATAAAAAGTCAGTGGGCACCAAAATGGCCACTTCGACTAGAGAGACTAAAATGCCTCGAGAAGTAGCTGCACAACCATCTCAGAAGCGGAAAAAGAATAAGCACTCTAAGCGAAAAGGGATGCGTCATCGTCGCCAAGACAATAATTAACCTTTACAACCCCTACTAAAAATGAGAAAATTGTAGGAGTTGATTTGGCCTCATAGCACAACTGGATAGGGCACCCGCCTCCTAAGCGGTTGATCCCGGTTCGAGTCCGGGTGAGGTCATTACACAACTTCAATAGACAAAAAGGCAAGCAACGGAAATGTTGCTTGCCTTTTAATTTTTCCTAGTTAGTGATAATTGGTAAATTACCTTGTTCAACAGCAGGACTAATCTCTTGACGAACTAAGATGTCCCACGCATCTGGTGGTGTTGATAACGGGTTAGTTAGGTAAACTTCTCGATGACCAGGATCAATCATTTCCAAGTTATTCTTGGTAGTAAAGTCCGCTAATTTATCCCAGACGGGAGACACCGAGTTAAGTGGGCCATGATTAACTAATTGAACCTCGTAGCCTTCCTCTTCCCGAGTGAATTTAATTTGGTCAAGAATTTCTTTAGGGTACTTTGATTCTACAGATGTCTTGGCAATCGGTAATAGTTCAGGGATTGTAAAGTTAGGCTGCTTAATCATTAAGATAAAACTGCCATCCTGATTCCAATAACTATTCAACGGATACGGTTCATAGTTTCTAAACCAATCTAATTTGTTGCTTGTTGAGGCTGCTTGGCGAATCCCTTCTGCGAGGTCGTACATAGCAGAAACCACCAGTTTAAAGTGCTCATTGTTAATGTTGAATTCACCTTTGCCGTGATAGGTGATGTAATTCCGTTCGTTTAGGTGGACGATAGAAGGAGTTCCTGCTTTTGAGTATTCAGAAGATTCAACGATTCGGTAATCAAATTTATCCATTTTAATTGCCTCCTATGCTGTTGGCTTACGGTCGATGATGCCCATTCCCGTTAACAGTAGCCGGATTGTGGTTGGCCCTACAAAAGTAAAACCGCGCTTTTTCATATCCTTGGCAACTGTTGCTCCAAGTTCATCTTCGTCAACTTGGTCACTATTCATTGGATGAAATGACCAAAAGTAGTCAGCTAAATTTGAGAATTCAGGTTCTAACCTGCTTGCTGCTTTTGCATTTTGAAGGACCGCACGGATTTTGCGACCATTTTGAATCATTTGTTCATCACTTTCAATTTTCTCTAAGTCAACGTCATCGAATTGAGCCACTCGATAATAATCAAAATCAGCAAACAAACGTTTAAATACAGGGATTTTGGATGCTGCTACTTTCCAACTCATTCCCGGTTGAAAGACTGCTACAATTAAGAATTCAAATGCTTCACGGTTATCGTGGATTTTTGAACCAAATAACTGGTGGTATTCTTGAACGCCATTTTGTTCCATGTGATCCCTCCTTACGCATAGCAAGATAACACTTTCTGGTTGAACTGGGGTGAAATTTGCTTTGGCTACTTTTTTAGGAAATAAACTGTGGCAAATAAGAGGTTGGGACAAAGCAAAGATCAACGAAAAAAATGCTGTTATAATTTCACTTTTTGAAATTATAACGGCATCTTTTTCTTCTATTCAGATAGTTGCTACACGCAGTAACCATCAGGACTGAGAGCCTCAGGACAGTAAGCATCAGGAGTGAATCCCGCTACTCGCAGAATTCACTTACTGTTGCTCTTGTCGGGGCACTACGACTGAATCAAAGATTCATGTAGTGCTCCCTACTCCTGACTCTCAGTTACTGTTGGTCTGCAGTAAACATCAAGTTTGAATCCTGCTATTCGCAGAATTCAATACTTGTTGTTCTTGCTGGGGCGCTAAGACGAAATCAATGATTTCTGTAGCGCTCTCTGCGGGGTGGGACGACGAAAGCATCTTAGTATGCTTTCTGTCTCACTCCCTTAGACTCAATTAATTTAATTTGATCTACATTAGTACATTGGCAAACAATGCAAGCAAGGCAAGAAGCAATACAGAAAGCGCTAATAATTTATATCCGGTTGCCTTTGTTGCTTGTCCCATAGAAAACATTTCTCTTTCCTGACGAAGTTCGGTTCTCTTCATTTAGGATTCGCTTCCTTTCTTTTTGAAGACTGCCCATTTAGACCAGAAGTAGTTCACGATAACAACTACGACGTTAGCGATAATTTTAACTACGATTTCATTCCATTTTAACCCTGAAATCCCCAGAATCATAATTCCTTGTTCAATAAAGTACGAAGCAAATCGACCGAGGAAAAAGGAAGCCATCTCTTTGGCAACTTCTTTACGGGTTTCAGTGTATGAATGAAATACATAGACCTTATTTGAAATGTAAGCAAATAGCACACTGAGAAGCCAGGCAATGGTGTTGTTGATTAAATAGTTCCAGTCAGTTAGCCAGTGTAGCAGGGCGAAAACTAGAATATTCACCACGGTGGTCATGACTCCCCAAAATAGGTAATCGATGACCTGCTTTTGCTGTTTGTAGATTGATAACAGTTTTTTCATGTTTTAACGTCTTTCTTGAATGATGAATTTTGGGCGGTGCTTAGTTTCAAGATAAATTTTACTAATGTATTTACCAACAATTCCTAAACAAAATAGTTGAACTCCGCTTAAGAACAAGATTATTGAGACGATTGAAGCCCAACCGTTAACTGAACCACCGAAGAAAATGGCTCTGATGACAACAAAAACTAGTCCTAAAATCGATAAGAAACAGATTAAGCCACCAATGAAACTTGCTAGTTTTAAAGGTACATCTGAGAAGTCAACTAGTGCTTCGAGCGAGTAGTCAAATAATTGCCATATCGACCACGATGTTTCTCCAGCTGCGCGGGGAACTCCTTCATACTCTAGATACTTGGTTTTAAATCCGACCCACGAGAAAATTCCCTTAGAAAATCGGTTATATTCAGGCATTGATAAAACTGCGTCTACATAACGTCTCGTCATTAACCGATAATCCCGGACATTTTGTTTAATGGGCACCTTGGACATCTTGTTGATTACCTTATAGAAGGAAGCAGATAAGAATGCTCTAACTGGATTTTGACGCCGAGACTTTTGAACACAACCAACTACATCGTATTCGCTATCCTGTTGATCCAAAATATCGACCATTTCGATTAACAACTCAGGCGGATCTTGAAGATCCACATCCATAACAGCTACGAAGTCTCCATGAGCGTTTGATAGGCCTGCAGCAAATGCAGATTCCTTTCCAAAGTTTCTTGAAAAGGAAATGTAGTGAACTTCATCCGGGTGAGCGTCGTGCAACTTACGCATCACGTTTAATGTATTATCCGCAGAACCATCGTTAACAAATATGTAGTCAGGTTGGTACTGTTCTTCGTGGGTCTCGTTAAGTTTGGCAAAAACCTTTTCGGTTGTATCGTAAAATAAGTTGACCGTTGGTTCCTCATTGTAACAGGGAACGATCAAACTAATCGTCTTCAATTGTAAGTCCTCCAATATATTACTCTGTCCATTCACCGTTAGTCATGATACTGACTTCTTCACCATTAGCTTTGATACCGGTAATATTCATATCTGCCGAGCCAATCATGAAGTCAACGTGAATTTGTGAGTCGTTTAGCCCTAGACTAGCTAATTCCGTTCTAGTCTTCTTGGTTCCATCTTTAATGCTAAATGGATAACCTGACCCCAGGGCCATGTGGTCAGAAGCATTTTCATCAAACAGCGTGTTGTAAAAAATTGTTTTCATTTGAGAAATTGGTGAGCTTTCTGGAACTAATGCCACTTCCCCAAGTGAACTAGCACCTTCATCTGTATTGATTAAGTGTTTTAGTAACTCCTCACCACTGGAAGCCTGAGCAGAAATTACCCGGCCATCTTTAAACATCAATTTGATATCTTTTATTAATTGCCCATTATTACTGAGGGGTAACGTTGCCGACACAGTGCCATTTATCCTTCGTGAATCTGGCGCAGTGAACACCTCTTCAGTTGGAATGTTAGGAACAAAGAAGTTACCAGCTAAATCTGTTGATCCAGCACCTTCCCAAACGTGTCCCTTTGGTAGTCCGACAGTGATATCAGTTTTAGCAGACTGATAATGTAGTGAATCGAATTGTTGTTGATTTAGCCAGTCCGCACGATTGGAGAGGTCGCTAACGTGTTCCTTCCAAATCTTTTCAGGGTCGGGAGTATTAATTCTAGTGGCAGTAAAAATGGCCTGCCAAAGTTTTGCGACAGCCTTCTCAGAAGATAATTCTGGATAAAGCATCTTTGCCCAATCAGCACCCGCAGCGGCAACTACCAGCCAACTAATATCATTGTTCATTGTGGCTTTAGTAACGGGTTTCTTAACTTTTGAATAAGTTTTTTGGTATTGGTTAATTCTGGCGGGTTCAACCTCACTAAACACGTCAGGAGAATCTGAAAGAAGTGAGATTCTGCTAGCATGTTTATCCATTAATTCTTGGGCGGCAATCCGTTCAAATTCATAAGCCTCTTGTAGTCTAGTTTCTGAAGTGTGTTTCAAGAACTGACGTTGAATCTTTGAGTCGTTCCATTTAACGATTACTTCGTTAGCTTTGAGCTTGTACGCCCAGCTGCTGATGAGTTCAGCTAATCTTGCCTGAGAAACGTCAGCGTATAAAATAATTGTTTGGCCTGGTTGGACGTTTGCACCAACCTTTGTAATCAACTGTGCATACTGATCAAGTTGATCTGCGAATGTTTCTTCGATAAATATCACCCCAACGCTTGTTAATATCCTGCTAAAGATTATACCATAATCATAATTAATCAAATTTGCCTAACGGTATCAAAGCGATGTTTTGGTATACTTGGTTAGAAAGGAAGTTTTGAACGAATGAAAAAAATCAAAGTCATGACCATCTTTGGTACCAGACCAGAAGCCATCAAGATGGCACCGATTATTTTAAGAATGAACCAAAACCTAGACAAATTCACCCCAGTTACCGTGGTGTCTGCCCAACATAGGGAGATGCTAGACCAAGTTCTTGAAGTGTTTCACATCACTCCTGACTACGATTTGAACGTGATGAAGCAAAATCAGACACTTAGCGACATTACTACCAAGGTAATTACTGAGCTAGACGC
The DNA here is from genome assembly GCF_000785105.2 of Lentilactobacillus curieae. NCBI lineage: Bacteria > Bacillati > Bacillota > Bacilli > Lactobacillales > Lactobacillaceae > Lentilactobacillus > Lentilactobacillus curieae. The sequence continues at coordinate 1,433,674 of NZ_CP018906.1, forward strand.
TGTGATTGAAAAAGAATCTCCAGACATTATCTTGGTTCATGGGGATACGACCACCACATTCGCTGCCAGTGTGAGTGCCTTTTACCACAAAGTTAGTGTTGGCCATGTAGAGGCCGGATTAAGAACGTACGACAAGTTTTCACCGTATCCAGAAGAAATGAATCGTCAGCTTACAGACGTTCTCGCAGACCTATACTTTGCACCAACTGAGTTAAGCAAGCATAATTTATTACAGGAAAACCACCCAGAGTCGGGCATCTATGTTACTGGAAATACAGCAATTGATGCTTTAAAACAAACTGTCAGTGATGACTATTCCCATGCGGTTTTAAATGAAGTGAATCCAGATTCACGGATGATTTTAATGACAATGCATAGGCGGGAAAATCAGGGCGAGCCAATGCGCCAAGCGTTTAAAGCTATCAAACAGGTGATTGATAACAATCCTGATGTTGAAGTGGTCTATCCAGTCCATTTGAGTCCAGCTGTTCAAGCGGCTGCTAAGGAAGTATTTGGTAACGACGATCGAATTCATCTGATCAAACCACTAGATGTTTTGGACTTCCATAATATGGCGGCAAAGGCATACTTTATTATGACTGATTCTGGTGGAATCCAGGAGGAGGCACCTTCATTGGGCAAGCCTGTTCTTGTACTTCGAAATACCACTGAACGACCAGAGGGGATAGATGCAGGAACCCTTAAACTTGTGGGAACGGATCCAGAAAAGATTACTGAATGGATGAATCGACTATTAACTGATGAGAACGCTTATCAGGAAATGTCTGAGGCTAAGAACCCATACGGTGATGGACATGCATCTGAACGAATTTTAAAGGCAATTACCGAGAAGTTTACCGATTAGATTAAATATAGTGGGGGGATGATAAATTGGAGGCGTCAAATTCAAAAGCGTCAAAGAAATTTATGGACTTCATAAAGCTCTTTTTGGAGCATTACAAAACTGGCTCAATTTCTGATTCAGCCGTTGTCTTAGCGTTTTATTCTCTGATGGCAATTTTTCCAATTTTCTTCATTGCCGGAAGTCTTTTGAACATTTTGAATATTAAGGCAACTGAGATTCAAGCGTATTTGGAACCAATTTTTCCAGATAAAGTCTATTCAACTTTAGAACCAATCATTAAATCTACGCTGTACGGTGGGGGTGCGGGTTCCTTTTCAATTGGTTTGATTGTTACTGTTTGGTCGGCAAGTAAGGCAATTGCAGCTTTTCAACGGACTATCAACCGAACCTATGACGTTGCTGAAAACCAAAGTGGAATCAGTAACCGAATTATGTCCTTTATTTGGACGTTAGTCCTTGTGATGGTAGTCGGTGCAATTATGTTGTTTGCGGTTTTTGGCCAAATGGTAATCAAATGGTTACAACCAATTATCAAGGTTTCAAATTCACTAATTGATTTTATCGGCACAATCAAAATGCCGGTCACGTTTATCGCAATCTGGTTGTTGTTGACATTGATGTTTTATTTGGTACCAATGGCTAAGGTTAAGTTCAAGTACGTGTGGGTAGGCGGGTTGTTGTCATCTTTAGGCTTGTTGATTCTTGCTCAAGGATTTTCTTTGTACTTAGAGTTCTTCGGCAAGAATATTACCGCTTATAAAACGATTGGGACGTTCATCATCTTACTGTTCTGGCTGGACTTTTCAGCGCTGATTATGTTGGTTGGTGGGGTTATGAATGCTACCGTCCAAGAGTTTATGGCCGGTCCCGTTCAAGAACAAGGGGATGCTCTAGCAAAGGCATTTAAGCACGCCCAGCACGTAACTGGACAACATCGCCAGAAGAATAAGAATCGACCACCAAAGAAGCCTAAAAGGAAACCATCTAAAGTTAATCCTGTAAAGGCAAAAAAATAGTGTTGAGCAAGATTTGGAATTACTTCTAAATCTACTCAACACCATTTTTATTTATTAGCGTTTTTGATTTGTTTACCGAATTCTGTTTCGTCAAAGTGATCAATAACGTGCTCTAACTCTGATTTTGGAAGACTGGCACCAAATAATTCACTACCGGGCTCAGTCATAATTCCATCTGCGATGTCGTAGTGGACAACCGTATCAAATCCCATTGTGTCAACGAATGCAGCTACTTCATCGACTGCCTCGTGATTATCACCTGTTACAAACAATGCCTTGCGATCTGCTGCCCCAGCTGGGCGAGCATCTTCTTGCAGGTTGTGATAACCCATGTGGTTAAACGTCTTCACAATGGTGCTCTTGTTAAAGTATTTTTGGACTTGCTCACTTGAAGTTGAGTTTGGATCTAAAACTTCTTCTCTGATTCCATCAGTTTCCCACCAGTAGTTCATCGCATCAATTACTAACTTGTCTTTCAATAGTTTAGAATTAATGTTCTTATAACGACTCAGTGGAATTGCCAAGATGATGATATCACTCTTACTAACTACACCTTGGTTAGTTGAAGCTGTAGCTCCTGGAACCAAAGTGTCAATTGTTAAAGCGATTTTTTGGACTGAACCAGAACCTGAGATTCGGACATTATATCCGGCCGCTAATGCGAGTTGAGCAAGAACGATACCAACTTTTCCAGCCCCTAAAATTCCAACAGTTTTGATTTCAGCCATATTATTCACCTTCTGACAAAATTTCTTTAACTCGTGGGATGACCTTAGTTGCGTAAAGCTCAATCATTCGCTCACGTTGTGCAGCAGTTTGATTTCCGGCACCGTACACTAAGTCAAATCTACCTAAACCAAGTAGCTTAATTGTTCTAGCAATTCGCTGAGCTACGTGCTCAGGGTTACCAACATAGAATGAGCCAACCTTTGTTTCGCCATCAAATTGTTCACGGCTCATTGGTGCCCAACCACGGGTCAACCCAATCCGGTCAAAGTTTGCCTTAATGTTTTTCCAAGCCACCTCAACCGCGTCGTCTTCATCATCGGCGATGAAACCGTGAGAGTGAACTGCGATGGGTTGAACGGGATTGCCAAATTGTTCTGATGCTCGCTTATACAAATCAATGTAAGGAACGAAACGGTCAGCTTGACCACCGATGATGGCGATGATTACCTTGTAGCCATATTTAGCCGTTCTGATGATGGACTCAGGAGAACCACCAATCCCGATGTATGTTTCAAGACCATCATAATCAGTCTTAGGGTAAACCTCCTGATTCTTTAGTGATTCGGTAAAGTTACCGTTCCAAGTAATTGGCTTCTCTTTGAGAAGTTGGTCGTACATTTCAAGTTTTTCATTAAATAAATCATCATAATCAGTTAAATCGTAACCGAATAGTGGAAATGATTCAGTAAATGAACCACGGCCTAACATTACCTGAGCTCTACCTTGTGATAGACCTTCTAGAGTGGCAAATCGTTCATAGACCCGAACTGGATCATCAGAACTCAACACAGTAACGGCAGTAGCTAGTTTAATGTTTTTGGTTACTGAAGCAATTGCTCCCAAAACAATTTCGGGGCTAGATACACTGTAGTCTGGGCGGTGATGCTCACCGACACCGATGACATTTACTCCTAACTCATCAGCAAGCTGACCTTCTTTAACGATTTGGCGAATTGATTCACCAGCAGTTTTTAAGCTACCGTCCTCGTTAGCGACGATATCTCCAAATGTTTCAAGTCCGAATTCAAGTTTATCTACGTCGATCATGTCGTTCCTCCTATACGTACGCTTACTTTTTGTAAGTACCATAATGAGATTATTACAGATAATGCGAAAAAGCAACTGAAATTACTTATTTAGCAATAAAAAGCTGCGGTTTCCGTATTTAAAAACAAAGGTAAAATAAAAGATGACAACGGAAAAAATTCCAGTTGCCATCATGATATCAAACCTATTCAGATAATCTTACTATTTTGATTTCTCAACGATTGCTTCAACAAATTTGTCTAAATTAGCAATGTCTTCTTCGCCTGGCTCGAGGTTGATTTTTACACTTTCTGCCCCTTTGGTGGCGCCAGTCTTGGCAAAAGCAGCATCGAATTTATCGACAGCTAAGTTGTAAAATTCTTCGTAAAAAGTGTCGCCGGAACCAGCAACTCCGTATACCTTACCATTTAGGTCAAGCTCAGGTAGGTCTTCATAAAAGTCCATTCCCTCTTCTGGAAGGGCACCTTCATCATAGGTATATGGACATACGATACAAATATCTACATCTTCAAAGACTGATGGATCAGTTTGGGAAATTTCGGTTTCCGAAACGTCAATTCCAAGGTCTTCAAGATGTTCAGTAATGATGTCAGCGACATCTTCGTTATTTCCTGTAATTGTTGCGTAAACTACGTGTGCACTAGCCAAATTTATCATCCTCGAATTTTAAGTTAAAATAATTAACATAAGTATATCAAATGTCAGATTCAAAGTGAATTTAAAGGAGGCCAATATGGCATCGACAATCACTAAAATTGAAGCTCAAAAGCGTAAGGGGCGGTACAACGTCTACGTTGATGGCGCCTATGCTTTCCCAATTAGCGAGGAAGTATTGATCAAGTACCGAATTTTTAAGGGAATGGAAATCGACGAGCAGACGCAGGAACAGTTAAAGCAAGCAGATCAAGTTTCTAAGTTGTACTCCAGGGCAATTGATTTCCTTGCACATAACTTACGGACTGAATATGAAGTTCGAGAAAAATTGCTTTCTTTATCTGAGGATGAAGGTGCGATTGATGCCGTAATTGAACGACTAAAGGATCAACAGTTGGTCAATGACGCGAGGTATGCCGATAGCTATGTAACTACGGTAATTCGGGCAAGGAAGAATGGGCCGGCGTGGATTCGTAATCATTTAAAAACTAAGAGAGTGCCAGAAAATGATATTGAAAACAGCCTTGAAAAATTATTTTCCGATGATTTAGCTTTAGAAATCGCATCTGAAAGTGCTGAGAAAAACATTAAGTTAAAGAAAAATGACTCACTGAAAATGGTGCAGAATAAGACTAAAAATTTATTGGCTCAACGAGGATTTTCGTTTGAAATTGCCAATGAAGCTGTACAAAGTGTTGATATGAGTGAATTTGCTGACCGAGATGAGGCAATTATCGACCGAATGGCGGCAAGGTATGATCGAAAGTATTCGAAGTACCAAGGTTATGAGCATGAGCAACGCCTTAAGCAAGCGTTATATGCCAAGGGATTTTCAATGGACGATATTCAAGCTGCAATGGATCGGCTAAGTGAAAACTAAAACCTTTCGTCAAAACGCCTATCCTTTGATATAATCATTATTGGATTGGAAACAATCGGATGCTGATAGCTTGGTCTGAAAGTGGGTACATCTATGCCACGAGATAGCAAATTACCACGGGAAGGCGACTTCATTGCGATTCAAAGCTATAAGCACGACGGAAGCTTGCATCGTATCTGGCGAGATACGATGGTATTAAAAACTAGTGACAATTCTTTAATTGGATGCAATAACCACACATTGGTCACCGAGGACGATGGTCGTCATTGGGTGACTAGGGAGCCGGCAATTGTATATTTTCATAAAAAATATTGGTTCAACGTGGTCGCGATGATTCGTGACGATGGAATTGCTTATTATTGCAACTTAGCGTCTCCATATGTTTTGGATAAGGAAGCACTAAAGTATATCGATTACGATCTGGACGTTAAGGTTTTTCCTGACGGTAAGCGAAAGTTACTGGATGTAGACGAGTACTTAGATTTTTCAGCTAAGTGGCACTACGGTGATGAAATCGACCGGATTTTAAAGCGTAACGTGAGAATTATTGTTGATTGGATCAACAACGAAAAGGGTCCCTTTTCAAAGGAGTTTATTGCAATCTGGTACGAACGGTACTTGGAACTATCTCGTCAGAGAAATGAAGGTCGCAAATAATCAAAAGCCTCAACGGGTGATTTTATCCGTTGGGGCTTTTTGTTATTGTCTTCTAAAGTAGGCGGTGTGGTAAAATAAGCGGTAGAATTAAAACAGTGGGGGAGAGCTATGATAAATAAACTTAAAAGTTCATCACTGATGTTTTGGTCAGTAGAAATTCTGGTAGTGGTAGCAATCATTTGGGGTTGTACGAAGATTAGTTTTATGTTTAACCCAATTGCAATTTTTGCTTCAACCGTTTTTATTCCAATTTTATTGGCGGGCATCTTATTCTACATGCTAAATCCAGTGGTTAATTTATTAACTAAAGTTAAAATTGGGAAGAAGAACATTTCTAGAACATGGGGTGTGGCCGTGGTGTTTCTATTATTGGTCGCAATCATTGTTTTAGTTGCCGCGGTGTTCATTCCTAAATTAACCAACCAATTGGTCAACCTGGCCAATCAATTGCCAAGTGTAATTGATGATTCTAGAAAATTACTAGACAAGATTTTCAAAAATGCTAATTCACAGGAACTTTTGAAGAAAATTGATTTTAGTTCCATTAATGATAAAATTTCGAAAAACATTACTAGTTATGCTGACGGAATTATAAGCGGATTAACCAATGGTATTGGTAGCGTGATTTCGGCAGCTGCAAATGCGGTAATTGTTATCATCACCGTACCAGTTGTTCTATTTTATATGCTAAAGGATGGCCATAAGTTAGCTCCAACGATTAAACGGGTTCTTCCAGAAAAGCATGAAGCCCAAATTATGGATTTATTGTCAGAAATGAGCTCTACGATTTCTAAGTACATCAGTGGGCAAATGATCGAGTGTTTGTTCGTTGGAACTTTTACTGCTATTGGTTACTGGATTATCGGTTTGCCATACGCTCTGTTACTGGGTGTGATTGCGGGAATTTGTAACATCATTCCGTACATTGGTCCTTACATCGGAATTGCTCCGGCATTAGCGGTGTCACTTTCAACCGGTAGTTGGCTAAACGTGATTTATAACATCGTAATTGTATTAGTCGTTCAACAAGTGGATGGTAACTTGGTTTATCCAAATGTGATTGGGAAGTCACTGCAAATCCATCCCCTAACAATTATTATTATTTTATTGGCAGCAGGAAATATTGCTGGGCTGATGGGAATGATTCTCGCAATTCCACTTTATGCAATTGTTAAAGTTGTGGTCGTACATCTTTACAACATCTTTAAGTTGCGGGATTTGCAAGACTGATTAACTTTAAGAAGGCTTAATAATTATTGACGTAGAAGTTGTTTATGCTAGTATTTAGTATGTGTTTATTAATTCGAAAGTTAATAGAATTTAGGAGATTTTATGAAAAAAGTAATTACGTATGGAACATTTGATTTGCTCCATAAAGGACATGTTCGTTTGCTTAAACGTGCAAAGGAACTGGGAGATCATTTAACAGTTTGCTTATCATCAGATGAATTTAATGCTGAAAAAGGGAAGAAAGCTTACACTTCATATGAAGACCGCAAGTACATTTTGGAAGCTATTAAGTACGTTGATGAAGTTATTCCAGAATTCAACTGGGATCAAAAAATTTCTGACGTTGTCGACAACCATATCGATACTTTCGTTATGGGTGATGACTGGAAAGGCAAGTTTGATTTCTTAAAGGACTATTGTGAAGTTATCTACTTACCAAGAACTGAAGGGATTTCAACAACTAAAATCAAGGAAGACCTTGGTTTATCAGACTCAGACACTTGGAAAGCCTAAGTTAATAAGATTAAATATCCCCAGTGATTGAGCTAGGGATATTTTATTATCAGGAGGAAAAAATGAAGCAAGCACTGTTTTTGGTGACATCAATTGATGGCTTAAAGAAGCCCACGTTCAACGGTAAAATTGAAGCACTTCAGGGTGACGATTGTGAAGTAGCCATCTTATTAGCCATGACAAATTTTGATGAGGTCTACCAAGCAAGAAAAGTAATTCGCAATGTTCGCGGAAATATCGATGTCGATAAGCTCCGAGTGATCAGTTTATTTGAAGTGTACAGAAGTGAACCTGGAGTTCCACTTAAAGATGGTGAAATAATTCAAACCGACTTTTCGAATTTGGATGTGCATGAGATTGATGTTCCGCAAGGCACTGTTAAGCGGTTTGTAACTCAAAGTGGGGACCTAAAAGCTGAATCGTTGTTTGTCAATGAGGCGCTTGTTCACACCGTGTTTTTTGATGAAGCTGCTCAAGTTGTTCAAATTAGCGACTACATAAATGATCAGCTTTTTGGAGTGGTGAAGTATCGCGATGGGGATGTTTTTGAGAGCCTTTTAATGAATGAAAATGGTGAATTGCTATTTAGATTTACTGCTTCTCAAGTTTCAAAAAAGGTTAGATATTTACTCGGAAACACTGCAGTTGTTGAAGCCCCACAAGAACTTTTGGGAACCGTTGAAAACGAGAAGAAACCAATCAAAGAATTCGAATCCAGCGTTAAGACGGATGCCGTTAAAGTAATCTCATATTCTGACTTTAAACGTTACGACGATATTAATTCATTTTACAAACGTTTGATTGCTAACATGCAATTAGAAAATGCAGAAATTTATCTTGATGCTGTTGATATGGTGGATGTTGCTAAGTATTTGCCAAAACAACGAATTTTTAATTATTAAGGGGACGTAAAAGTGCGTGCAATACTTTCTGGAGTTCATCAAAAGAAGAATAACCAAGTACTAGAGTTTGAATTACTAGATGTTGTCGGTTCTCTTGATAACTCATACATTTTATTTGTTGAAAAAAATAGTCAAGCTTCAATTATGCAGCCAATCAATAAGGTGTTAAGTCATAATATCATTAGAATAACCGTTGATGCACAAGATTTTCACTTTGATAACACCGACCAAACTGAATTTGAATGGCAGATTTATTTCGTAACTAATTCAGCTAGTACTAAAGAAGTTGTCCAAGTTGAAAGTGAGTATCTAAGTGATCGTCATCAGTTGGAATTAACTAGTTACTATCAATTTAATTCTGACCCTGCAGGGATGGCTAACTTTAACATTCGAACAAAGCAGTCAGACGAACACTTCATGACCAACTCAATCAACTTGACTGACACTAGTCTGGAAATTACCGGATACAACAAAATCAACGGGACTAAAATCAATAACCAACGTGTGATTTTGAAGAGTCAAGAAAGCGGGACTACACTAGATTTTCCAATCACGGAAACAATGTTTTCTGGGATGTTTACAGTAGCAATTCCACTAACCGATATCCCACAGAATTCGGCTTGCTTGCTATTTATTAACTACGAATTGAACGGGCAAAATATTGAGCAAAAGATGATCATTGCTAAGTCACTTGCTGGTCAGGCCACGGATATTGCATTACCTGGTAATCGGGAAATCATGCTTGAAAAGCGCTTTGACAACAGTGTGTTGGTAAAGGAATTTCCTGGGGCATCATTCGGCCAAAAGGTAATGGCGGCTGGTGGCAAAGCCAGCAACGTAGTCGACGTGATCAACATGATTCAAGATAAGCTCAACTTGATGCGGATGCGGTTCTTATTTAAACGTGGCCATTCACCATTTGAAAACACCACAATCGTGTTTGAAAGTTTTGGAGGTCGTCAAGTTAGTGATAGCCCATATGCGATTTACCAACTTTTCCAAAAGCTATATCCAGGAATCAATATGGTTTGGTCAATTGATAAATCACTCAAATCTTTCTGTAAAGAAAACGGAATTCGGTACGTAGTTCGTCGGACTAACAAGTGGGTTAGAACCCTTGAAAAGTCCCAATTTTGGATCAGCAACGCCCGTTATCCAGCATGGGTTAAAAAACCTAATTATGTAACTTACATTCAAACTTGGCATGGGACCCCACTTAAAAAGTTAGGACTAGACATCGAGAATGTTTCTATGCCCGGAACCACAACGGCAAAGTACCATAAGAACTTCGTTAAAGAAGCTAATAGGTGGGACGCATTGGTATCACCTAATGATTACTCAACCCAAATCTTCCGTTCAGCATTTGGATTTAATAATCAAATTCTAAAAATTGGGTATCCCCGAAATGATGAGTTAATCAATACTAAGCCTGATGAAATCACAGCTTTAAAAGAGGAATTAGGAATCCCCTTGGACAAAAAAGTGGTTATGTACGCACCAACGTATCGGGATAACCAATTTGCTCAAAAGGGTAAGTATACCTTTGAGTTGCCGTTTGACCTTGATGACTTTAAGCGTTCATTCGGGGATGATACGGTGCTCATCTTGAGAATGCATTATTTGATTTCGAATGCCTTAGACATTTCGCAGTACGAAGACTTTGTTTATGACTTTTCAAGTCATCCAAACATTTCTGATCTGTACTTGGTATCTGATTTATTGATCACCGATTACTCGTCAGTATTCTTCGACTACGCATATCTCAAGCGCCCAATTCTCTTTTATCCTTACGATTATCACTTGTACAAGGAAGAACTTCGTGGCTTCTACCTGGATTACGAAAAAGATTTACCGGGTAAGATTGCGAATACGCCAAAGCAACTACTTGAAGAAATTCATCACGCTTTGAAACACCCTGATATGAGTGCTAACCAACAGTTTATGAACTTTTATAATCGGTTCTGTGCAATTAACGATGGTTTGAGTTCACTTAAAGTGGTTAACTACGTAATGCACCAAATTGAAAAGGGAGTTTAACTCCGAAAAAACTCTAGGCTCAGTCATTTTGGCTGAATCTAGAGCTTTTTAATTAGGGTAATCTTGAATATTTCCCCCTCTATTTGGTAGACCGCTAAAATGTGTTAAAATTAATTGGTAGATTTTACGATCGAAAGGAAATAATATGACAGACCAACAATTAAAGCAGGCGGACACTAACCGACGAACGTTTGCAATCATTTCTCACCCCGATGCTGGTAAGACAACGATTACTGAACAATTACTTTTGTTTGGTGGCGTAGTTCGAGAAGCTGGTACGGTTAAAGCTAGAAAGACTGGAAACTTTGCCAAGTCTGACTGGATGGAAATTGAGCAAAAACGTGGAATTTCCGTTACTAGTTCGGTAATGCAGTTTGACTATTCAGGTAAACGAATTAACATTTTGGATACCCCAGGACATGAGGACTTCTCTGAGGATACTTACCGGACTTTAATGGCTGTTGACTCAGCAGTCATGGTAATCGATTCCGCTAAGGGAATTGAGCCCCAAACAAAGAAATTGTTCCAAATTTGTAAGATGCGGGGAATCCCGATCTTCACATTCATGAACAAGCTTGACCGTGATGGTCGGGAGCCCATGGACTTAATTGATGAATTGGAAGAAGTTTTGGATATTGAAGCTTACCCAATGAATTGGCCAATTGGCATGGGTAAGACATTGACGGGAATCTTTGACCGTTATAATCACCGAGTTGAATTGTACAAGCATGATGATCCATCCGAAATGGTTGAACTAGATGATGACAACAATCCAATCAATAATGCTGAATTGAGCGAAGACCAACAGTTTGAGGAAGCTAAAGACAATATTGATTTGTTAGACACCGCTGGTAACCAGTTTGATGCTGAAAAAATCAAAACGGGGGACCAGACGCCGGTATTCTTTGGTTCAGCCTTAGTTAATTTTGGAGTTAAGACATTCTTTGATGCATACTTAAACTTTGCTCCAGCTCCTAGCCCCCATAAGACTGAAGAGGGAGAAGCAATTGATCCTGCAAGTGATCAGTTCTCTGGATTTGTGTTTAAAATCCAAGCCAATATGAATCCTAATCACCGGGACCGAATCGCTTTTGTCCGGGTATGTTCAGGCGAGTTTGAAAAGGGCATGGACGTTAACCTATTTAGAACTCAGAAAAAGATGCGGCTTTCTAACGTGACTGAGTTTATGGCCAATACCCGAGAAAATGTCAAGACTGCTGTTGCTGGAGACATTATCGGGCTATACGATACTGGTAATTTCCAGATTGGCGATACGATTTATACTGGGAAAAATGCCATTCAATACGAAAAGTTGCCACAATTTACCCCTGAGTTGTTTGTACGGGTAGCAGCTAAAAACGTAATGAAACAAAAGTCATTCCATAAGGGAATCAACCAGCTAGTTCAAGAGGGTGCCGTGCAACTTTACACGTCCTACTCGACGAACGATTACATTTTGGGAGCTGTCGGACAACTTCAATTTGAAGTGTTCCAATTTAGAATGCAAAATGAGTACAACTCTGAAGTTACCATGGAACCAATGGGCAAGAAAACTGCTCGTTGGATCGATCCGGAACAGCTTGATGAGAAGATGTCTTCATCTCGGAACTTGCTTGTTAAGGATCGCAATGGTGATCCACTATTCTTGTTTGAAAATAACTTTGCTTTGCGTTGGTTTAAGGACAAATATCCTGATGTTGAACTAACTGCTAAGCTATAAAAAAATGAAAGAAGTGCCATTATGAGTTACAAACATTTATCAGCATGTACCAGTGTATTAGTCGGTAAAAATGCTTCAATCGACGGATCAACGATGATTGCCAGAAATGACGATACGTTCCTACCGCTAACACCCCAAAGATTTTACGTTCACGATGCAGTAACTGGTCGGAAGAAAACTTGGGTTTCAGGTCAAAATGGTTTTACAGCAGAGATGCCAGCTGATGGATATCGCTACTTAGCAACTCCTAACGTTGAAGTTGATAAAGAAGGCGTATACGCTGAAAGTGGCTTTAATGAAAAGAACGTTGCTATGAGTGCCACTGAAAGTGTTTATGGGAACGAACGAGCACTTGCATTTGATCCACTAGTTGAAAATGGACTTGCAGAAGATTCAATGCAATCAATGGTATTGCCATTTATCAACTCAGCTCGTCATGGGGTTGAATACCTCGGAAACTTGATCAAGGAATATGGTTCTCCAGAAGGAAACGGCGTTTTGTTCTCTGATAAAGACGAAGTTTGGTACATGGAAATCGTTACTGGTCATCACTGGGTTGCTCAACGGATTCCTGACGACGCTTATGCTGTTACAGCAAACCAAGTTGCAATCCAACAAGTCGATTTTAATGATCCTGATAACTTTATGTACTCTGATGGAATTCAAGAATTTGTTGAAAAATATCATTTAAATACTGATAAGAAGGGCTTTAACTTCCGCCATATTTTTGGTACCGATAATGAAAAAGATCGTCATTACAACACTCCTCGAGTTTGGTTTGGACAGAGATATTTGAATCCTGAAATTAAGCAGGAACCAACTTCATCAGACCTACCATTTATTTGCCACACTAGTAAAAAAATCAGTGTGGAAGATATTGAGTATATCTTAAGTTCTCACTACAACGAGACTGAGTTCGATCCCTTGGCTCGTGGAAATGAAGATACTAAAACAAAGTTCCGACCAATCTCAATGAACCGGACGCAAAACTCACACGTTTTGCAAATTAGAAACGATGTTAATGAAGAGGCCTCAGCCATTATGTGGTTATCGTTTGGGGTTCCTGCTTACAGCCCATTTGTGCCATTCTTTGGTAATGTGACTGATACTGACCCAAGTTACTCAGAAACACCGGTTCACTGTGACGACGTGAGTGCTTATTGGATGTATAGAAAACTTTCTGTTTTAGTTGAATCTCACTACTCAGAATTTATCCAAGATGACGTTGACTTCTTAACGGCTTCGAAGGAAAAACTTCGTCGTCATGTTCAAGACTCACTGGACAAGGCTGCCGGAATGACAGGTCAAGCATTGACTGATTACCTAACGGAGCAGAACCATACAATCGTTAAGGTAATGAGAGATGATGTTGAGGACTTCATGCACCGCTTATTTGAAAAGGGATTGACCCTTTCTAAACTGACTTACAATATGGATAAAAACCTATAAAAAATAAAGCCCACCCACACAGAACGAATGAGAAATTCATCTTGTGTGGATCGGCTTTTTTTATTTGGTTGATTGATACAATTCGACTAATCGTTGACGCAGGGCATCATCGTAGGCGGTTAGGTAAAGTCCGTACTTACCACGTTTAATGAGGACGTTAAGCACATTGGCGATAAATTCTTTGTACTCTTCATTCGTGAAGTGGATATCTTTTCGTTTCTTAAAGATTTCTTTGTGGGAATACTTTTCGGGAATGATGGTCATTGAATCAGTTTGTTTGTCGTATCCAAAAGACGGACCAATAATCATTCCGACGTAGTTTAAATCAAATCCTTGCAAAGTATAGATTGTGCCAACTTGGGTGATCGAACCTTCACGTTTAGCCCAGTGGGTTCTTTGTGGGTCCCACTCATCCCATGGGAGGCTGAATGAATCCATTTCAACATTGTGGCGACCATCTATCCGTGGAAATCCGGAGGTGGCCACTACGCGGCTCATACCAACTTCTTTATTGCGCTTTTTAATGTTTTCAAACAATTCTCCAGCAGTATCAAAAACTTTAAATTCAAAGTCGCTATTTTCAGGGAATGGTTTCATTGGTTTTTGTTCAGTTAACTCATCCATCCAGGCGACTTGCTCATCGCTAGCTACCATTCTGTACTGGAAGTTCATACTAAATAGTTTGTGAGGATGGTTACCAATTGTCTTTTGCAGTAACTGTTTATCCCAATACATTTTTGATTGGAAGACTTGGTCAAAGTCATAAACAACTACTACGACCTTTGCAAGATTCATAAGGTCGGTTAATTGATTCTGACCACGGTAATGTGCATATGGTTCTGGTTTTGAATAGAGCAGGTGAGCTTCGTCAACAAAGATAATGTCATATTTTTCGTGATTTTTTTGAGCGTAATTGATCAAGGATGTTGGTCTTCTGATTGAGCTGACCTTCATGTTTGGAATTGATGCCCCCAGATCACGGTATGCCTTGTACAACTCTGGGTGGTTTACCACTAGCGAGGTCTTGTAATGCTTGTCAGTCATGTATTTTCTAACTAACTCCATAAGGACTACTGACTTACCTGTACCCGCAGCCCCTTCAATAACAGCCACTGAGTGTTGATTGTTGTTCATTGCTTGGCTGATATAGCCGTTGATGTCTGTGATAACGTGCTTTTGATCATCAGAAAGGTCATCAACAAAAAATTGTTCTTGAAGAATCTTATTCATGTAATTACTCCTAAATTAGCAGGATTTTAAAATAAAAAAGCTATTCCATTATAGCAGAACTTTTGGTCTGATTGCAGTCCGTCATGAGATGTACGAAAAGAGGAGGAGCAGCCATGGATACTTTGGCTGTCCCTCCTCAAATTTAATTTACAATTACGTACCTTGCCGGGATGACCCCAATGCCTTTTAGTGAATACCATTTAATATTTTGATCATCCAAAATGGTTGATTCAATTTTAACTGGAGTGCCATTTTCTAAGGTAGTTACCACTTTACTGTACGGTTTGTCGTATACATCAACGGTTTTATTATCTAAAAAATCAATGTAGCCATCGAGCATTGTCAAACTCGATTGCAATTTAGTAACATCCTCTGCATCGATTTCTGAGGGTGCTGAACTCAAGGCAACATCATCTCCGGTTATCCATTGAGCACCGCCAATGTTGTACCACGTTTGTTGATCCTTCATATCAATCTTTAAGAAGACCTTGATAATCAGGCCCTTTGGCATTTTAGTTCTTAAAGCTTCACCATGCGGGTATTCATAAACGGTGTGGGCAGTATTTAGCTTAACGTAGTACTCAACGGGCTGAACAGTTTCCCACTGGTCATGGCGGTAATAGAAAGTAACGTCATGGCCTTCATGGTCAAAGTACCCATATTTTTTACCAGTGCTATTGGTAACCCGATATCCAGGAATTTCAGGGGCAGAAATCTCGTAAAGTTGCTTCAATTTTCCAGTTACCATCGATACTGGGCGGAGCATCTCTGCCGTATCATAATTAACTGTGTAAACTTTAACGGGTGCCGCCAACTTTAAAGAATAGTGAAAAACAATTTTTTGATCAGTAACATCAAACCAGTTAGTGAAGTTATCCGTGTCTTCCAAAATATAATCCGGAAAGTCAGGAAGTTTTAAATTCAACTTGGTACCACTTTCACCTACTAAAATATCTGGCTCACGTAAGTCTTTGCCATCGCTGTCAACATAGAATAGAGTGGTCGATGTGATTTGCGGATTAACTTCAATTTGGCTTGAAGTTATATCCGGTACAGTTTCCTCTTTAGGGGGAGTTACGGCGTCCTTTTTTTCAGTATTAATTTCACTGCCTGGTGTGCTGGTCTTGAAAATTGACTTCCGTGGTTTTTTACCAAACCGATTGGCGGCATTTCGTTGATTGCCACGTCGTGAGAGTCGACTAATTTTATTATTGATCCAGTTAAAAAAAGCCATTTATGATCCACTCCCCCCCAAAAAACATTTAATAAAAAAATTATATCATACAATTTTGAGTTAATTGCTGATAAAAGGGGATTCTTAAGGATGTTTAAGATATTGATATGTAAAGAAAAAATTCCGTTCATGGTGAACGGAATTTTTGCCTGACTATTTAGTTTACTTGTCCTCATCTTCAGAATGTTGATTATCTTCTGAGGTTGATTGAGTATCACTTGATGAAGAAATTACGATTTCATCGTCCTTAACATCCGCGTATAGCTTAGCATCAGCTGAGTGGTCAAGATAGTAATCCGCAACCTTATCTTCAATTTCTTCTTGAATAACTCTTCTCAATGGACGAGCTCCCATTGCTGGGTTGTAACCTAGATCAACTAACTTCTTCTTGGCAGCATCTGAAACTTCAATGTTCAAGTTTTGTTGAGCAAGCATTTCGTTAACATCATCAATCATCAAGGAAACAATTTGTTGTAAGTTTTCCTTTGAAAGTGGGTTGAACTCAATAACATCATCGAAACGGTTCAACAATTCTGGCTTGAAGTAATTAGTTAATTTGTCGATGACTGAGTGAGTCTTTCCTGAAGCGGCAGCAGCAAAACCTACGTTAGCTTCTGAATCACCAGTACCGGCGTTACTTGTCATGATGATAATTGTATCCTTGAATGAAACGGTTCTGCCTTGACTATCAGTCAATCTACCATCATCGAGGATTTGTAGGAACATGTGAAGTACGTCAGGGTGGGCTTTTTCAACCTCATCCAACAGGATCAAACTGTATGGGTGGCGACGAACTTGCTCAGTTAACTGACCAGCTTCATCATATCCTACATATCCAGGAGGCGAACCGATCAATTTAGCCACTGAGTGTGGTTCCATGTACTCAGACATATCGAATCGAATCATTGAATCTTTAGATCCAAATAGTTGATATGCGAGCTGCTTTGCCAACTCAGTCTTACCAACTCCAGTAGGACCTACAAATAAGAACGAACCAATTGGCCGACCGGTTCCGTTGAACCCAACACGGTTACGTCTGATTGCACGAGCAACCTTTTCAACCGCATCGTTTTGGCCGATAACGTGTTCTTCTAGGTTAGGGCCAAGGTTCTTAAGTTGCTGTTGCTCTTGAGCCTGAAGTTCACCAACAGGAATCTCAGTTTTTTCCTCAACGATTTTTTGCATATCGGATTCAGTAACTTCTGGAATTGATGAAGGATCAACGTTTCCGTCAGACTTCTTTTGTTCCAGTTTTGATACTTGGTCACGGTAGTAAGCTGCTTTTTCGTAGTCTTCGTTTTTAAGAGCATCTTGTTTTTGATTTTCAGCACTTTTGATTTTTTCGTCAATAGTTGCTGGATCAACAACGTTAATGGTTAAATTCTTGCGTGAGCCGGCCTCATCCAAAAAGTCAATTGCTTTATCTGGCAAGAAACGATCTTGAATGTAGCGGTCTGACAATTCAACAGCTGCCTTGATAGCATCATCAGAATACTTAACATGGTGATAATCTTCGTAGCGCTTTTGAATCCCTTGCAGGATCTTGACTGATTCCTCTGGTGAAGGTTCATTAACAGTGACTGGTTGCAAACGACGAGCTAACGCTGAGTCTTTTTCAATGTCACGATATTCCTTCAAGGTAGTGGCACCAATCAATTGGAACTCACCACGAGCAAGTGCAGGTTTTAAAACATTTCCGGCGTCCATTCCGCCTTCAGCGTTACCAGCACCCACGATTTCGTGAATTTCATCAATAAATAAGATAATGTCAGGATTATCTTGAACCTCTTTAATCAATTGTTGCATTCTTTGTTCGAATTGGCCTCGAATACCGGTTCCTTGAACAAGAGAAACAACATCTAGTCTGATTACTTGCTTATTTTGAAGTTTTGCAGGAACATCGCCAGAAACGATTTGTTGTGCTAATCCTTCAACAACGGCAGTTTTACCAACACCAGCTTCACCAATTAAAACTGGGTTATTTTTGGTCCGACGGTTTAAAATTTCAACCACACGGCTAATTTCGCTGTCACGACCAATAACTGGATCGATTTTCCCATCCTTAGCTAGTTGGGTCATATTGATACCGTACTGGCCTAATAATGAGTTCCCGTTACCTGAACGACCGTTTTGACCGCCGTTATTAGTGGGGCCTTGCGGTTGGGTAGGAGGAATTGATGATTGTGGGTTGTTGAACTCTGGATTTCC
Organism: Lentilactobacillus curieae; assembly: GCF_000785105.2. Classification (NCBI taxonomy): domain Bacteria; kingdom Bacillati; phylum Bacillota; class Bacilli; order Lactobacillales; family Lactobacillaceae; genus Lentilactobacillus; species Lentilactobacillus curieae. Next base: position 1,452,045 of record NZ_CP018906.1, read on the forward strand.
GCCTTGCATAGCGCGGAAAATGTCATCCAATCCACCAAATCCAAATGGATCTTGTGCCATATCCTGAGCACCTCCCTGGTTTCTTTGTCTGTTAGTCAGGAGTTGATAGCAATTTTGGCAAAGGTTAATTGTTTGCTTTGAACCATTTACATTCGTATATAAATGGATAGTTGCTTCATTTTGATGGCAATTTTGGCATAGCATTAATTGCTTTCCTCCTTTAAAATTAGGAATAAAGGTGTTGGTCAAAAAATCACTGACCAACTTTGACCTTCGAAAATTATTATACAATATCCAATAAGAGAATCAAGTAATATGACTAATGTTTGGGGTGACTTTATGGATAAGACTGATTTTACTGATCAATTACAAAAATTAAAGGATGGAGAACTCAACGAACTTACAGTTCAGCCGAATGACTTTATGGTATTTCAAGAAGCATTCATGGATTTTGATGCTAGAAAACGGGTTGTTGGGGCAGCTCAAAAAGGCGGAACCGTCGTCTATACCTTTGAAAAAGATCAAAAAGAATGAAAAAAGTCTGTAAGCGGTTCATTTAAACTTGTGTTTTAGTTTATTAATTGATATTCTAAATAGGTAAAGATGAATTTTGACTTAACTAGGCTTAAGCCAAATAAACTCAGAGGAGAATGATAACAATGGAAAAACACGAATATAACATTACTGCTGAGACTGGAATTCACGCTCGTCCAGCTACTCTTCTTGTTCAAACAGCAAGCAAATTTAACTCAGACATTACACTTGAATATCAAGAAAAGTCAGTTAACTTGAAGTCAATTATGGGTGTTATGTCACTCGGAGTTGGTCAAAGTGCATCAGTTACCATTACTGCAGATGGCGATGACGAAAAGCAAGCCATTGAAGCTATTACAGATACTATGAAACAAGAAGGATTAACAGAATAAAAAATGAAAAAGTTCAAGGGAATTGCTGCTAGTGATGGAATTGCAATTGAAAAAGCGTTTCTCCTAGCCGAACCTGATCTTTCATTTACGAAACATACTGTAAATAATTCTGAAGACGAAGTTGCCCGCTTACAACAGGCAGTTCGACTTTCAAAAGATGAGTTATTTACAATACATCAAAGAACCCAAAAAGACCTCGGTAGACATGCAGCTGAGGTCTTTAATGCACATATAGAGATTTTATCTGATCCAGAATTTTTCGATCAGGTTAACCAGATTATTTCTGAAAATCAGGTAAACGCTGAGTACGCCTTGGACACCATCACTAACCAGTACATTGAAAAGTTTAATTCTTTGGCTGACACGTATATGCAGCAAAGAGCTGATGATGTGCGTGATGTTGTTAAACGAGTTATGAGTCACCTTCTTGGCGTGTCACTGAATGATCCCGCATTAGCGAATCAGCAGGTAATTGTCATTGCCCACGAATTGACCCCAAGTATGACGGCACAGTTCGTTCCTGAGATGATTAAGGGAATTGTCGCTGATTTAGGTGGGAAAACTTCGCACTCAGCAATTATGTCGCGGACTTTGGAAATTCCATCTGTGGTTGGCTTAGAAAATATTATGGATAATGTTCATGAGGGCGATATCGTAATTGTGGATGGATTGACGGGGGATGTAATTGTCGATCCAGAGCCAGATCAGGTTGAAGAATATCGAGTAAAGCAGGCGGAATTCCAAAAGGAAAAGGCCTCTTTGGATGAGCTTACTTCAAAGAAAACTTTGTCAAATGATGGCAAGAAGACACTATTAGCCGCTAATATTAGTTCGGATAATGATGTGGATTTTGCAATCAAACATGGTGCTGAAGGAGTAGGCTTGTTTAGAACGGAATTTTTGTACATGAGTACCAATAAACTGCCAACTGAAGAAGAGCAGTTCGAAATTTACAAGAATGTTCTTAATAAGATGGGGTCACGGCCCGTAACCATTAGAACTGCTGATATTGGTGGCGATAAACCGGTTCCTTACCTCAAAGCACCTAAACAAGAAAATCCGTTTTTAGGTTATCGAGCAATTCGGTTAAGCCTTGACCGCGAGGATATTTTTAGAACGCAATTAAGAGCCTTGATCAGAGCATCGGCTTTTGGAAACCTATCAATTATGTTCCCAATGATTGCAACTCTTGATGAACTGCGACGAGCAAAGGCGGTTTATGAAGAAGAACTTGCAAAAGTTGAGGATGAGGACATTCCTCACGGCGAGATTAAAGTAGGAATGATGGTTGAAGTTCCGTCTACAGTTGTCTTAGCGGATCAGTTTGCAGCAGAAGTTGACTTCATGAGCATCGGAACCAATGATTTAATTCAATATACGATGGCTGCTGATCGGGGAAACGAAAAAGTAGCCAATCTATATCAACCATATAACCCTTCAATTTTGAGAATGATTAAAATGGTTGCAGATGCTTGTCATAGCAACAACATTCCCGTATGTATGTGCGGTGAAATGGCTGGTGACCAGCTAGCTATTCCAATTCTATTTGGAATTGGTCTTGATGAGTACTCTATGAGCGCCCGCCAGATCTTACCAAGTAGGTCTTTGATCAGCACCTTAGAATCTGACAAAATGGTCGCGTTGGCTAATAGAACTTTGAGCTTTTATTCAACAAGCTCGGAGGTCATTTATGACGTTAAACGTACGCTATATGATGATTACGAAGATACTTATAAATAACTTAACAAACCGGCTAATAAATTGATTTTACTCAATTATCAGCCGGTTTTTTATTTTGACGGTTTGCAATACATTTTTGAAACAAATATAATTACAATGATTATCTAAAAGCCGTTTTATTAGACTTTGATCACTTAAACAGAAAGGGGAGCTCGACGTGAATATTGGTATTTTTACCGACACATATTTTCCACAGGTCAGTGGCGTCGCTACCTCGATTAAAACACTTAAGAACGAACTTAAACGTCAGGGTCATCAGGTGTATATTTTTACTACTACAGATCCGCACGTTGAGAAAAAAACATTTGAGCAGGATATCTTTAGGTTCTCAAGTATTCCTTTTGTTTCGTTCACAGACCGAAGGATTGCGGTTCGTGGGCTGTTCCAAGCTTATGAGATTGCTAAGGAACTTAATTTGGATATTGTTCACACCCAGACTGAATTTTCTATGGGAATGATTGGTAAGTTTGTTGCTAAAAATCTAAACATTCCTTGTGTGCATACTTATCACACTATGTACGAAGACTATTTACATTATGTTGCTAATGGGAAACTGCTTAAACCAGTTCATGTTAAGGAGGGAACCTTAGCTTTTTGCCATAATTTAAATGGAGTCATTACTCCTTCGGACCGTGTTCTAGATACACTAACTGATTACGGGGTTAAAGCTAGTATGCGGATTATTCCAACTGGTATTGATGTGGAAAAGTTTGGCAAACCGGGGAATATCGATGTGCGCAAGACTTACGGAATACCTGAAGATGCCCCTTTGATGTTGTCATTAAGCCGGCTGGCTTTTGAAAAAGATATTGACCACGTTATCAATCTTACAACTAGAATTAAAGAACATGTTCCCGAAGCAAGACTGATGATTGTTGGGGATGGTCCGGCTAAGGAATCTTTGATGACCCAAGTTACTGAACTTGGATTGGATGATTCTGTCACCTTTACCGGTGAAATCTCAAATGATAATGTTAACGGATTTTATCAAGCCGCCGACGTGTTTGTTTCAACTTCATCGTCTGAATCACAGGGATTAACGTACATTGAAGCAATGGCTGCGGGTGTTCCTGTGGTGGTCACTGCTAGTGACTATACTGATGGGCTACTGGACAGTGAAAGTCTCGGAAAAACGTTTAGTGTTGATGAAGATTTTGTCAAAATTGTCACGAAATATCTTACAGATCCAGTTGATAGAAATGATCATTTTGTTAAACAAACATTGAATAACAAGCTACACGAAATTTCAGCACATACATTTGGTAGTCGGGTAATTGATTTTTACCGTGATATGCGGGTTAACCAAGAACTGAACGGAGACCATCCTGTGAACTTATTCGATTAATCTTGTGCTAAGAAGGGAATTTGCATGTTAAAAATCAATATGTTTTCAACTGCGGATAAGGTTAAGGGCCAAGGAGTCGGCAGTGCTTATACAGAGTTGGTAAAGATGCTGAAAAAGCGATTTGCCAATGAGTTCAACGTCACAATCAATAAATATGGAAAAGCAGATATTACACACTACCATACAATCAACCCTACATTTTACTTGTCGACATTTTCTAGGTCACGGGGAAGAAAAATTGGCTACGTTCATTTTCTTCCAGAAACACTAGATGGCAGCATTAAGCTACCTCAGCCGTTTAAAGGAATTTTCTATAAGTACGTTATTGCTTTTTACAAACGAATGGATCATATCGTGGTTGTCAATCCAACCTTCATTGATAAGTTGGTTGCTTACGGGATCCCAAAAGAAAAAATCACGTATATTCCTAATTTCGTTAGCAAGAAGGTATTTTATTCTGTTGATGAGACAGAGAAGTTTAGACTTCGAAAAAAATACGGGTATGAACTAGATAAGTTTACTGTATTAGGTAGTGGCCAAATTCAAACTCGTAAAGGGGTTTTGGACTTCGTTAAGTTGGCCGAGCAAAATCCAGATGTTCAGTTTATTTGGACTGGTGGGTTTTCATTTGGAAAGATTACTGAAGGCTATGCTGAGTTGGAAAAGATTGTTAAGAATCCGCCAAAAAACTTGTCATTTCCAGGAATTGTTTCCAGAGATGAGATGGTTGAATACTACAATGTGAGTGACCTGTTTTTGCTACCCTCATATAATGAGCTGTTTCCGATGTCTGTGTTAGAAGCATTTAGTACGAATACCCCGGTTATGTTAAGAAACTTGGATCTATATCATTCAATAATTGATGGTTACTATGTCGGCTGCCAAGATGAGTCAGAGATGAACAGCAATTTGCAAAAACTTATGGCAGACAAAGAGTTGCTGACTGACTATCGGAAGCGTGCAGCAACTGCCAGCGACAGATATTCAGAAGAGCATCTTGCAGAAATCTGGAAAGATTTTTACATTAAGCAGGCCAAGGAAGGTTAACATGTCAAGAAATAATAAGATAACGCTAAGCGTGATGGTATTACTAGGAATTGCAATTTTTGCATTTTCAATTCGAGACATCAAGTTGAGTGTCCTAATTGCGGATTTCTTTTCGATTAATTTTTGGTGGATATTAGTTGCCTTCTTATGCATTGGGATTTATTTATTCATTGAAGCAGTGATCACCAAAAGTTTGGTATCTGATCGGGTTGAAAAATTTACTTTTAAAGATGCCATCCGAGTTCCGTTGGTTGAACAACTTTTCAACGGTATTACACCATTTTCGTCAGGGGGGCAACCCGGACAACTATTTGTAATGATGCAAACCGGAATTGATGGTGGTCGGGCTAGTTCAGTATTGCTGATTAAATTTGTTGTGTACCAAGCCATGATTGTGGTGAATTTCTTTATTAGTTTGGTGATTGGTTTTCACTATGTGGCAACTAAATTACAATTATTAGCCTTGTTCGTTTTGTTTGGATTTTTAATTCACTTAGGGGTAATCGTTGGCTTGCTACTAATTATGTATGTCCCTAAGTTTACTAAGCACATTTCAAAACTTCTGTTCAAACCAGTTAAGTGGTTTGTAAAGGATGAGAAGTATGATTCTATGCTGACAACTCTTCTGAGCAAAATTGATAATTTATATGAAGAAAGTGTCAGGATTGGTAGAAAGCCCTCTTTACTTCTAAAGGTGGCTGGTCTGACGTTTATTCAACTACTGTTCTATTACTTAATTCCATACTTTATCATGTTGTCACTGGGGTATATGAACGCCAACGTAATTATGGTTACTAGTTTGCACGTGATGATTGTGATGATTATTTCTCTGTTTCCTATTCCAGGAGGATCTGGAGGGGCAGAATTTTCTTTTGAATCTTTATTTAGCAGCTACATCACCAACAATAGTAAGTTGGTTTTAGCTATGATTCTTTGGAGAATCATCACATATTACTTCGGAATGTTTGCTGGAGTAGTTGCTTTGGTGATGAAACCGGATAAAGTTGAAGATTAATAACATTCATAAACATGCCTGTCTAAACATAGTGGCTTTGGAGGAAACAAAGAATGTCGGATAATAAAAACCGAATCAGGCACATTTTCGATACGACTTGGGGTTTCTTTTTCCTAGTAGTTGTATTGTTCTGTGTCAAAACATATATTATTTATCAAACAAAATTTACATTAGGGGTCAAGGGCCCTTTGCAGGAGTTTATTCTTGCGATTAACCCAATTCCGGCAGCCTTGCTAACTTTTGGAATTGCCTTGTACTTTTCTGGTCGACTTAAATATTGGCTGATCATGATCATCAACTTCATTGAATCAGTTTGGATTTTTGCTAACATCGTTTATTATCGTGAATTTTCCGATTTCCTATCATTAGGAATTATCAAGGGCTCGGGAAACGTTCAGAACAATCTGGGAAAAAGTCTGATGGAGATTATTCACCCAACTGACTTCTTGGTATTTCTTGACATTATTGTTCTGATTGTACTTTTAGTGACAAAGGTAATTAGGGTAGACACTCGTCCGTTCAAAAAGTATAAAGCTCTACTAATGACAGTTGGCTCTTTCGTTTTGATGTGGGGAGAGTATGGTTTGGCAAGCACTGACCGTTCAGGATTGTTGACCAGGACCTTTGATAATAACTACATCGTGAAATACCTTGGCTTGAATGAATACGCTGCATTTAATGCGTACCAAACTCAAAAGGAATCTGCGACTCGTTCTCATGCTAAGGCAAGTGATATGGATAGTATCCTCAAGTACCTTAAACACTCTCGGGCCAAAGCAGACCCAGCATACTTTGGTAAGCTAAAGGGCAAGAATGTCATCATTATCCATTTGGAAAGTTTTCAACAATTTTTGATTAACTATAAGGTAAACGGTAAAGAAGTTACCCCAAATCTTAATAAGTTTTATAAGAACAATCACACGCTTAGCTTTGATAACTTCTACCATCAAGTTGCCCAAGGGAAGACCTCTGATGCTGAAATGATGTTGGAAAATTCTCTTTATGGATTGCCACAAGGTTCTGCCATGGTTACTTATGGTTCACAGAACACATATCAGGCGGCACCTGCTATCTTAGACCAAAAGGGGTATGCAACGGCAGCATTCCATGGGGATGTTCCAAGTTTTTGGAACCGTGATAGTACTTACAAATCATGGGGATATCAGTACTTCTTTAGTTCACAGTACTATAAGGAAAAAGCTAATTACAGTGTTGGATATGGCTTAAAGGATAAGATCTTCTTCAAGGATTCAGCACAATACTTGCAACAATTACCACAACCATTCTATGCAAAACTTATTACTTTAACCAACCATTACCCTTACTTGTTGGATAAAGAGAACGTCAGCTTCCCAGCTACTAAGACGGGTGATAAGACGGTTGATCCATATGTTCAAACAGCCCATTATCTTGACCAAGCCTTTGGCGAGTTCTTAAACTACCTTAAAAAGACTGGATTGTATAAGGATAGTGCCATTGTTCTCTATGGTGATCACTACGGAATTTCTAATAACCATAGACCGGCTATCGCTCAACTCTTGCATAAGAAGTCAATCAACAGTTATGATTTGGCACAGTTCCAGAAAGTTCCGTTTATGATTCACTCACCTAACCTTAAGGGTGGAATTAAGCACACTTATGGTGGTGAAATCGATGTTTTACCAACTCTACTTCACTTGATGGGTGATAGGAACAACGACACTATTCAATTTGGTACAGATTTATTGTCTAAACAACATGACCAAACGGTTGCGTTTAGAGATGGAGATTTTGTAACTCCTAAATATACCAAGGTCGGGGGATCCGTATACCTAACTAAAACAGGTAAAGAAATCACTCCGAATAAGCGCCAAAAAGAAGAAATCGACTCACTTCAAAACCACGTTACTACAGAATTATCGTTATCTGATAGGGTGATCTATGGTGATTTGCTAAGATTCTATACTCCTAAAGGATTCGATAAGGTTAATAAGAAAGATTTTACCTACCAATATACAAAAGCGATGAAGAATCTTGCTGACAAGCAAAAGCAAGAGCCTACAAGTATCATGGCTAAGAATGATGGTAAGTCAACATTAAACGAATATAAGACCGATGCACCTGAGTTAAAATAACAGGATATGATAAGGTTAGACGGTCCAACCGTAATCGATGACGAGTCGACTATGGTTGGCCGTTTTTTATTTTGACGAATTATTTGTTGACATCACTTTACCGTGCATGTATAGTATTACTTGCGGCTTTCGAGACACGATGTTTTGAACCGCAAAAGATATTTCAAATAGTCGTTGACACATAAGCGGTTACATGATATATTGTAATAGTTGTCAAAAGCGCTGGATTATTCCTCGCCAAGATGATTTTCATTTAAGTAGACCTTTGAAAACTGAACAAAATTTTCGACAAACAAATGTGTAGGGTCCTTTGATCGTTAGATCAAAGACAAACATTTGCAAAGTCAATTCGCGATAAAGAACAAATATAATCATGAGCTTACAAGCTTATCATTTTTAAAATGAGAGTTTGATCCTGGCTCAGGACGAACGCTGGCGGCGTGCCTAATACATGCAAGTCGAACGCGTCCTCGCTGATGAAGTTAAAGTGCTTGCACGGATTCTGATTCAACATTTGGACGAGTGGCGAACTGGTGAGTAACACGTGGGTAACCTGCCCTCAAGCAGGGGATAACACTTGGAAACAGGTGCTAATACCGTATAACAATGAAAACCGCATGGTTTTCATTTGAAAGATGGTTTCGGCTATCACTTGAGGATGGACCCGCGGCGTATTAGCTAGTTGGTGAGGTAACGGCTCACCAAGGCCATGATACGTAGCCGACCTGAGAGGGTAATCGGCCACATTGGGACTGAGACACGGCCCAAACTCCTACGGGAGGCAGCAGTAGGGAATCTTCCACAATGGACGAAAGTCTGATGGAGCAACGCCGCGTGAGTGAAGAAGGGTTTCGGCTCGTAAAACTCTGTTGTTAAAGAAGAACAGGTGTAAGAGTAACTATTTACACCGTGACGGTATTTAACCAGAAAGCCACGGCTAACTACGTGCCAGCAGCCGCGGTAATACGTAGGTGGCAAGCGTTGTCCGGATTTATTGGGCGTAAAGCGAGCGCAGGCGGTCTTTTAAGTCTGATGTGAAAGCCTTCGGCTTAACCGGAGAAGTGCATCGGAAACTGGGAGACTTGAGTGCAGAAGAGGACAGTGGAACTCCATGTGTAGCGGTGAAATGCGTAGATATATGGAAGAACACCAGTGGCGAAGGCGGCTGTCTGGTCTGTAACTGACGCTGAGGCTCGAAAGCATGGGTAGCGAACAGGATTAGATACCCTGGTAGTCCATGCCGTAAACGATGAGTGCTAAGTGTTGGAGGGTTTCCGCCCTTCAGTGCTGCAGCTAACGCATTAAGCACTCCGCCTGGGGAGTACGACCGCAAGGTTGAAACTCAAAGGAATTGACGGGGGCCCGCACAAGCGGTGGAGCATGTGGTTTAATTCGATGCTACGCGAAGAACCTTACCAGGTCTTGACATCTTCTGCTAACCCAAGAGATTGGGCGTTCCCTTCGGGGACGGAATGACAGGTGGTGCATGGTTGTCGTCAGCTCGTGTCGTGAGATGTTGGGTTAAGTCCCGCAACGAGCGCAACCCTTATTGTTAGTTGCCAGCATTTAGTTGGGCACTCTAGCAAGACTGCCGGTGACAAACCGGAGGAAGGTGGGGACGACGTCAAATCATCATGCCCCTTATGACCTGGGCTACACACGTGCTACAATGGACGGTACAACGAGTCGCGAAACCGCGAGGTCAAGCTAATCTCTTAAAGCCGTTCTCAGTTCGGATTGCAGGCTGCAACTCGCCTGCATGAAGTTGGAATCGCTAGTAATCGTGGATCAGCATGCCACGGTGAATACGTTCCCGGGCCTTGTACACACCGCCCGTCACACCATGAGAGTTTGTAACACCCAAAGTCGGTGAGGTAACCTTTTGGAGCCAGCCGCCTAAGGTGGGACAGATGATTAGGGTGAAGTCGTAACAAGGTAGCCGTAGGAGAACCTGCGGCTGGATCACCTCCTTTCTAAGGAATAATACGGAAACCTACACATGTCGAAAGTTTTGTTTAGTTTTGAGAGGTCTACTCTCAAATTTTGTTCTTTGAAAACTAGATAATATTAATTTTCTGTAGTGAATTATATTTAAAATATAATTTCAACCGAGAACACCGCGTTTATTGAGTCAAATTAACGAAATGTTTTATTCGCGTAAAACTCAATTAACTTGAGTATCACGAAGTGATACTAGGTTAAGTTATTAAGGGCGCATGGTGAATGCCTTGGCACTAGGAGCCGATGAAGGACGGGACTAACACCGATATGCTTCGGGGAGCTGTACGTAAGCTTTGATCCGGAGATTTCCGAATGGGGAAACCCAGCAGTTTTAATCGACTGTTACTGTTCAGTGAATACATAGCTGATCAGAGGTAGACGTGGGGAACTGAAACATCTAATTACCCACAGGAAGAGAAAGAAAAATCGATTCCCTAAGTAGCGGCGAGCGAACGGGGAACAGCCCAAACCAAAGAGCTTGCTCTTTGGGGTTGTAGGACTGAACATTTGAGTTACCAAAGTTGTTGATAATCGAACAATCTGGGAAGATTGGCGAGACAGGGTGATAGCCCCGTAGATGAAATCAATGACCCTCAGTTCAGGATCCTGAGTACGGCGACACACGTGAAACGTCGTCGGAATCCGGGAGGACCATCTCCCAAGGCTAAATACTCCCTAGTGACCGATAGTGAACCAGTACCGTGAGGGAAAGGTGAAAAGCACCCCGGAAGGGGAGTGAAATAGTTCCTGAAACCATGTGCCTACAAGCAGTTAGAGCCCGTTAATGGGTGATAGCGTGCCTTTTGTAGAATGAACCGGCGAGTTACAGTAACATGCAAGGTTAAGGTGAAAAAGCCGGAGCCGCAGCGAAAGCGAGTCTGAAATGGGCGTTTAAGTATGTTGCCGTAGACCCGAAACCAGGTGATCTACCCATGTCCAGGCTGAAGGTGAGGTAAAACTTACTGGAGGGCCGAACCCGTGTACGTTGAAAAGTGCTGGGATGAGGTGTGGGTAGCGGTGAAATTCCAAACGAACTTGGAGATAGCTGGTTCTCTCCGAAATAGCTTTAGGGCTAGCCTCGGACTTAGAATCATGGAGGTAGAGCACTGTTTGGATGAGGGGCCCGTCATGGGTTACTAAATTCAGATAAACTCCGAATACCATTGATTTATATCCGGGAGTCAGACGGTGAGTGATAAGATCCATCGTCGAAAGGGGAACAGCCCAGACCACCAGTTAAGGTCCCTAAATGTATGCTAAGTGGAAAAGGATGTGGAGTTGCATAGACAACTAGGATGTTGGCTTAGAAGCAGCCACTCATTTAAAGAGTGCGTAATAGCTCACTAGTCGAGTGATTCCGCGCCGAAAATTTACCGGGGCTAAGCATACTACCGAGACTGTGGACATGACCTTATGGTCATGTGATAGGAGAGCGTTCTAAGGGCAATGAAGTCAGACCGTAAGGACTGGTGGAGCGCTTAGAAGTGAGAATGCCGGTATGAGTAGCGAAAGATCAGTGAGAATCTGATCCACCGAATGACTAAGGTTTCCTGGGGAAGGCTCGTCCTCCCAGGGTTAGTCGGGACCTAAGCCGAGGCCGAGAGGCGTAGGCGATGGATAACAGGTTGAGATTCCTGTACTAGTTGATTATGTTTGAACGATGGAGGGACGCAGAAGGCTAAGTTGTGCGCACGATTGGAAATGTGCGTTCAAGCTACAAGTCAGTTGAGGAGTCAAATGCTTCTCAGCGGGTTGACAAGTAGTGATGAGGACCGAAATTTAAGTAGGGAAGCGACTGATGTCACGCTGCCGAGAAAAGCTTCTAGTGAGTAATCAACTACCCGTACCGCAAACCGACACAGGTAGTCGAGGAGAGAATCCTAAGGTGAGCGAGTGAACTCTCGTTAAGGAACTCGGCAAAATGACCCCGTAACTTCGGGAGAAGGGGTGCTGACCGCAAGGTCAGCCGCAGTGAAAAGGCCCAGGCGACTGTTTATCAAAAACACAGGTTTCTGCAAAATCGTAAGATGACGTATAGGGGCTGACGCCTGCCCGGTGCTGGAAGGTTAAGTGGATGAGTTAGCTTCGGCGAAGCCCAGAAATGAAGCCCCAGTAAACGGCGGCCGTAACTATAACGGTCCTAAGGTAGCGAAATTCCTTGTCGGGTAAGTTCCGACCCGCACGAAAGGCGTAACGATCTGGGCACTGTCTCAACGAGAGACTCGGTGAAATTAAGATACCTGTGAAGAAGCAGGTTACCCGCGACAGGACGGAAAGACCCCATGGAGCTTTACTGTAGCTTGATATTGGGTGTTGACACAGCTTGTACAGGATAGGTAGGAGCCGATGAAGTCGGAACGCTAGTTTCGACTGAGGCGTTGGTGGGATACTACCCTCGCTGTGTGAACACTCTAACCCGCGCCACTAAGCGTGGCGGGAGACAGTGTCAGGTGGGCAGTTTGACTGGGGCGGTCGCCTCCCAAACAGTAACGGAGGCGCCCAAAGGTTCCCTCAGAATGGTTGGAAATCATTCATAGAGTGTAAAGGCAGAAGGGAGCTTGACTGCGAGACAGACAGGTCGAGCAGGGACGAAAGTCGGGCTTAGTGATCCGGTGGTTCCGCATGGAAGGGCCATCGCTCAACGGATAAAAGCTACCCTGGGGATAACAGGCTTATCTCCCCCAAGAGTCCACATCGACGGGGAGGTTTGGCACCTCGATGTCGGCTCATCGCATCCTGGGGCTGTAGTCGGTCCCAAGGGTTGGGCTGTTCGCCCATTAAAGCGGTACGCGAGCTGGGTTCAGAACGTCGTGAGACAGTTCGGTCCCTATCCGTCGCGGGCGTAGGAAATTTGAGAGGAGCTGTCCTTAGTACGAGAGGACCGGGATGGACATACCGCTGGTGTACCAGTTGTGCCGCCAGGCGCATCGCTGGGTAGCTATGTATGGATGAGATAAACGCTGAAAGCATCTAAGTGTGAAACTCGCCTCAAGATGAGATTTCCCATTCCTATATGGAAGTAAGACCCCTCAGAGATGATGAGGTAGATAGGTTGGAAGTGGAAGTGCAGTGATGTACGGAGCGGACCAATACTAATCGGTCGAGGACTTAACCAAAATAAATGGTAAGTATCGGCAGCAGAAAATTAATATTAGCTAGTTTTGAGAGAACAAAGTTCTCTAAAGTAAATAGTGTGGTGGCGATAGCCTGAAGGATACACCTGTTCCCATGCCGAACACAGAAGTTAAGCTTCAGCACGCCGATAGTAGTTGGGGGATCGCCCCCTGCAAGGGTAGGACGTTGCCACGCAATTTTAAGTCTTTGGTTTATACCAAGGGCTTTTTTGTTGTCTTGATACTGTGTGGAATTTCAGATAAAATAGAGATTGCCGTTTTAGCTCAGAAGGTAGAGCATTTCCATGGTAAGGAAAAGGTCCCGGGTTCAAATCCCGGAAACGGCTGTTTAATTAAGTTGAATTACATAGAAAATAGCGCCCCTCAAAAACCGAGGGACGCTATTTATCTATATAATACTTTTATTTACCGTGATAAATCGATTGAGGAACTCCGTAACGAGCTTTTCCCCAAACCTTTTCAATCCAAGGAATGAACCAGTAGTCTAACCCGATTGATCGTCCAGAACCATTTAGAAGGGCGATTGCGGCGAATAACACCCAAATTGTTGAGGTAGCCATCATCGTGAAGAAGAACAAGCAAATCACAAATAGGCTTGCAATAAATGTACATAACCCTAAGAAGATGAAACAACCGATAATTGCTTCTAACCAACCAACTCCTGGATGCGCAGTGATTATCCAAGGATTACCACCATTCATATTAGCTAAGCCATCTAGGAATAAGGAGAGTCCAAAGAACAATCTTAACGGAACTGTCCACAGTACATTGCTCTTACGTGAAGTGTGGTAAGAAAAGACAGTTCGACCATTCTTAACCCAGAAGAATTCATCCAAAATATATTTCCACAGGTAGTAGCCAGATGAAATTCTTGCGAAGTAAAGGAAGTTGGTAAAATGCTTCATTATGGTTGCAAACCAACCACGAATTCGCTTGCCACCAAATACTTGGGCAATCCCATAATGAGCACCAAATGAAACTGTAAATCCGAGATTCTTATCTTTAAATTCTACATAATTCTTTGATCCCGAGATATCTTCACCAATGTTATGAGCAACTACTAAAGCTTCGTTTTCAGCTTCTTGAGCAGTTTGTGGTACTGCCCGTTCTGCACCTTTTTCAGTGGCATTGGAATTATCACCAGCAACGTAGATTGATTGGTCTTCAAACCCTTTAGCTTGAAGATATTCGTTAGTAATTAGTCTGCCACCACGACCAGCTTCGATTCCAAATTCATCGGCAGTGTGGTTAGTTTTTACTCCGGCTGTCCAAATCAAAGTGTTAGTGGTGATTGGTTCTTGATCCTTAATTTCAACGCTGTCAGCATTTACCTTTGAAATCATTGATCCTGCACGAATTTCGACATTGTTTTTCTTAAAGTACTTCTCAGCATGAGCTGCATTTGTGCGATCAAGCATATTGATAATGGTTGGATTTGCTTCAACCATGATAACTTTGATTTCATTTGGATCAAGTTTGTTTTGCTTTGCTAATACTTTGCGATAATCAATCAGTTCACCAACAGTTTCGGCCCCGGTAAATCCTGAACCACAAACAACTAAAGTTAACATTGCCCGACGCTTAGCAGGGTCACGCTCAACCGCACCCTTGCGGATAATGTCACTAATGTGATTTCTCAAGCGAATGGCATCTTCCATTGACCATAAAGTAAAACCGTTTTCCTTAACCCCTGGAGTACCAAAATCGTTTGGTTCACCACCCATACTAATAAGCAAGCTATCGTATGGATATTTGCCGTGCTCCCCAACAACAATTTTGCTATCTTTGTCTACTTCAGAAATCGTATCAGTCACCAAATTAACATTTTTTGATTTATGGAACAGACGTTGCAAATCGTATTGAATACTTTCGGGTTC
Source organism: Lentilactobacillus curieae (assembly GCF_000785105.2). Lineage (NCBI taxonomy): Bacteria > Bacillati > Bacillota > Bacilli > Lactobacillales > Lactobacillaceae > Lentilactobacillus > Lentilactobacillus curieae. Next base: position 1,467,244 of record NZ_CP018906.1, read on the forward strand.
AATTCTTTCAGTGGCCACTTCATGTAGTTGAGTCATGTATGTGAAATAGGAATGACGATCAATTAGAGTGATGTGGACATCTGAATTGTTTTTGAACCGTTTGGCAAGCTTTTTAGTGGCATATACACCGGCGAAACCAGCACCAATGACCACAATGTTCTTTGCCATATTAATACCCCCTCATAATGTTAGATTGGATAAGATTAAAAAAAATAAAAATGATAGCGCAAACATCTTATCAGACTCAATTATAATTAACTTGCTATAAATTGTCTAATAAAGAATCCCTTATATATCAACAAATCATGCTTCTTTAGCCTTAACAATTCACAAACTTTTGTAAACTTTCAAATAACCATTATCGTATTTTTAAAACTAATTATAATTGAATAATGATTCCAATATAGCTAAAATATAGGCGTAAGAGTTTATTTTACAAAATTATGATGAGGGGGGAAGCAATTATGGATATTGCTGCTTCAGTATTATTCCTGTCACGATTTCAATTTGCGATGACAACAGTGTTCCATTTCTTCTTTGTTCCATTTTCAATTGGTTTAGCTTTTATTGTTTCAGTTATGGAAACGCTTTATGTTGTTAAAAAAGATGAAGTCTACAAGAAAATGACCCAGTTTTGGGGAAAGATGTTCATCTATAGTTTCGCAGTTGGAGTTGTTACTGGAATTATTCAAGAATTCCAATTTGGAATGAACTGGTCTGAGTACTCTCGGTTCATGGGTGATGTGTTCGGTGCACCACTTGCAATTGAGGCCTTAGCCGCATTCTTCTTGGAATCTACATTTATTGGTCTTTGGATGTTTACATGGACTAGAGTTAAGCCAGCAGTGCATGCACTTTTCATCTGGCTAGTATGTATTGGTTCGTCATTATCAGCACTTTGGATTTTGGCTGCCAACAGTTTCATGCAAAATCCCGTTGGTTATATTATCAATGCTAAAACTCACCGAGTTCAACTAACAGACTTTGGTGCAGTTGTTGGTAATAAACAATTATGGTACGAATTTTCACACGTTATTCTTGGTGCCTTGATCACCGCAGCATTTGTTGTCGCTGGTTGTTCAGCATGGAGATTGTTAAAGAATAAGAACGTGGACTTTTACCGGAAATCAATTAAGGTCAGCTTAATTATTGGTCTAGTTGCCTGCTTAGGTTCAATTTGGTCTGGTGATTTACAAACTCGCTACTTGGTTGATAATCAACCAATGAAGTTTGCTGCTATGGAAGGTTTGGATAAGAACTCTAAGAATGGTGACTGGACTATGGTTGCTGGATTTAAAGACCATAAAAAAACCTGGTCAATCGAGGTTCCTAAAGTTCTTAACATCTTGACTTACCATAAGTTCAATGGTCCATCGATCAAGGGACAAGAACAGGTTAACAAAGAGTTGAAGGCAAAGTATAAGAACAAGCAAGGGGACATGAATTACTACACCCCAACAAGAACCTTGTTCTGGAGCTTTAGAGTTATGGCTGGTTCCGCAGCATTATTCGCGTTAGTGGCCATCGTTGGTCTTTGGTTTAACCGTAAGAAGTCTGATGCAATTGTTAAGCAGAAGTGGTTCTTGTACATCATGGGACTTTGCCTATGGTTACCATTTATTGTCAACACTGCTGGTTGGTTCATCACCGAATTTGGTAGATATCCATGGGTTGTTTACGGATTGCTAACCATTGCTGATGCTGTATCGCCAACCGCAACTGTTGGTTCACTATTATTCACAAATATCGTTTACTTCCTAATGTTCTCCGGCCTTGGTCTAGTTATGATTGTTCTTAGTCATAGAGTACTTAAGGAAGGCCCAGATTCAGTTAACCCAGATGGGTACGCAGTTGAAAAAACTGAGGATTCATCTAAGGCTGATCCTTACGAAATGGGGGCGGTTAAACATGACTAATTTACAATTACTATGGTTTATCTTAATCGGTGTCCTTTTTAGTGGCTTTTTCTTCCTTGAAGGATTTGATTTTGGTATTGGAATGGCGGTTAAGTCATTTGCCAAAAACACAGCTGAACGCGATGTGATTATTCAAACTATCGGCCCTCACTGGGACGGAAATGAAGTTTGGTTGATTACTGCTGGTGGTGCAATGTTTGCCTCACTGCCAATGTGGTATGCTTCACTATTTTCAGGCTACTATTTAGTTCTATTTTTAATCTTGGTTTCCTTGATTTTTAGAGGAGTGTCATTTGAATTTAGAGCCAACGTTAAGACCGAAACCTGGAGAAACTTCTGGGAGTGGGCTTCAACAATTGGTAGTTTCTGTGCCGCTTTCTTATTTGGAATGATGTTCACAAGCATGATTCAGGGCGTTCCAATGGATGCTGAGGGAAATGTTCATGGCACTTTCTTCACATTCGTTAACTGGTTCTCAATCGTTGGTGGAGTTGCAGTTTCATTGCTCTGCTTCATTCACGGCTTGAACTTCTTACGTCTAAAAACTAGTGGGGAACTCCGTGACCGTGCTCAAAGCTGGTCAATGAAGTTATACCCAGTACTACTTGCTGGAGAAGTTGTGTTTGCAGTATTGCTTTACTTTGTAACCGACTTTATTAAAAATAAGCCAGTATCAAGTATTTTAATCTTGGCATTCATCGTTGTCTTCTCATTGCTAGCATGGTTCTTTGCAGCTAAACACCATGACTGGGGTTCATTTATTTCTAGTGGGTTAACGCTAATTGGTATCGTGGTTCTTATCTTCAACGGGTTATTCCCACGGGTTATGATTGCTACTAACCCTGCTCATTCAATTTTGATCAAGAATGCTTCAAATTCTCCATACACTCTTCACTTGATGACAATTATCACATTCTCAATTTTGCCAATTGTGTTAATTTACTTCATCTGGAGTTACTGGATTTTTTACAAGCGTTTAAAATCACCGAAACAAACTGCATAGATTAACATAAGTAAGGTATAATACGTGATTAGATAGGAAAAATCTAATCGCGTATTTTTTTTGGATTTTTTTACTAGATTTAGGGGTGAGTATGTTGATTGATAAGCGACTTTTTGACCTGCCGGGGATGCGCAAAAATGTTAGTATCTTGGCAGTTTTAGTATTTATTCAAGCATTTGCAATTATTTTTCAAGCTCGTTACTTAGCTATTGCCATTGTAAATTTGTGGTCATTAAAACCACTAAGTAGCATTGTGATACCAATGATCATCTTTGGAATTTCATTTATGATCAGACACATCATAACTGTGGCACAGAACCGGTTGTTCTTCCCGTTTGTAGAAACAACCTCAAAGAACATGAGAAACCAGTTAATGAGTAAACTCTTCAAACTTGGTCCCGCTGAAGTTGAACATCGGGGAACAGGGAATATGGTGACCATGGCACTAGAAGGGATTGATCAAGTCCAAACTTACTTGATGCTCGTGATGATTAAGATTCTGGACATGTCGATTACTCCCTGGCTCATTCTTGTGTACATAGCATTTCTCCAATTTAAACAGGGAATCTTTTTGTTGATTATATATCCCGTGATTATTCTCTTTATGGTGATTTTAGGTCTAGCTGCGCAAAGTAGAGCTGATAGACAATATGAAGGATATCAACGACTCTCTAACCACTTTGTTGATACATTACGTGGGCTTCCGACCCTCAAGCAATTAGGACTATCAAAAAGCTATGCTAAAAACGTTTACGGGGTTAGTGAATCATATCGAAAAGAGACAATGTCAACCCTGACGATTGCGATGACTTCAACGTTTGCGTTGGATTTCTTCACTACGCTATCAATTGCCGTAGTTGCTGTTTTCTTAGGGTTTGATCTGATGTGGGGGAAAGTTACATTGCTACCTGCATTAACGATTTTGACACTGGCACCAGAGTATTTTTTGCCAATCAGAAACTTTGCTAATGATTATCACGCAACCTTGAACGGTAAAAACGCAATGACAGCCGTTTTAGAGGTGTTAAACGAACCAACGACTAAAGACAGGGATAAGCTTCCAGAAAGCGACTGGAAGGCAAATTCTGAGCTTCAGGTGCAGGATGCAAGTGTTACCTATGGCGATAGTAAAATCCCAGCTTTGAAAAACGTTAACTTTGACATCACAGGGATGACCAAAGTGGGAATTATCGGAAAATCTGGTTCAGGGAAATCAACGCTGTTAAATATGATCGGTGGGTTTTTAAAACCTGACCAAGGGGATGCAATTACGTTGAACGGCAATAAGTTGCCTCATTTAGACCAGGAGAATTGGCAAAAACAATTTATGTATATTCCGCAAAATCCGTATATTTTTCATGACACTTTAGCTAACAACGTGAGCTTCTATGTTGATGATGCAGACACCGATAAAATTAATGCAGCAATCGATAAGGCAGGACTATCCGAGTGGGTGAAAAGCTTGCCGGACGGTCTGAACACGTTAATTGGTGAAGGCGGTCGTTCAGTAAGTGGTGGTCAAGCCCAACGAATTGCATTGGCAAGGGCATTCCTTGATAAGAACCGTAAGGTATTGTTGTTTGATGAGCCAACTGCACATCTGGATATTGAAACTGAAGTGGGCCTTAAAGAAGATATCCTACCAGTATTCAATGATCACCTAGTTTTCTTTGCGACACACAGACTACATTGGATCAACGAAATGGACTATGTTCTAGTAATGGATCATGGGGAAATAGTTGAACAGGGGACTCCTCAACAACTAGCAGCTCAATCTGGAATGTACACTGAGTTGCGAGCAGAAATGGAGGCAAACCAACTATGAAGAATTTGCGAAGCACATTTAAAAACGATAATTGGGTAATGCCTTATCTACGCAAATATAAAGCACTGTTAGCATTGGTACTCTTTTTAGGGTTTATGACATTTTTCTCAGCTGGAGCGTTAATGTTTAACTCTGGTTTTCTAATTAGTGAAGCGGCCAGAAGACCTGATAGTATCATTTATATATATGTGCCAGTTGTTTTAGCAAGGGCTTTTGGTATCGCTAGGCCAAGCTTTCGATATGCTGAACGGTTGACTAGTCATAACTGGGTATTGAAGATTGTGTCTGATTTTAGGAAAAAGTTGTATCAAACCGTTGAAAAGCGGGCAACAACAATTCAACGCTCTCATCAAACTGGTGACATTCTCAGTATTCTAGCAGATGATATCGAACACATTGAAAATTTGTACTTACGAACTGTTTTCCCAATAGTAATCGGTTGGTTACTTTATTTATTCATTGTGATTGGTATCGGGGTACTTAATTGGCAAGTTGCAATTTTGATGGCAATTTTGCTGGGAGTAATTGTTATCTTGCTGCCACTGTTATCCGTTGTCACAAATGGTGCCCGAGAATTTAAACAGCACCAAGTTCAGCATGAATTTTATACTAACTTAACTGACCAAGTGTTGGGGTTATCAGACTGGAAAATTTCTGGTCGGTATGATGACTTTTTGAAAATGCAGCAGGCGCCAATTGAAGAAATTGCCACTTTAAGAAGACAGGACCACTATTATCAATGGTGGCGAGGTTTGTTCGTTCAATTCATTATCTTCCTGGCCGTCTTGGTACTGACGGTGTGGACTGGGATTCAATTTGGTGCGACAAAGGGGCAGGCTAACTGGGTTGCTGCCTTTGCCTTGGCTCTATTTCCAGCAGTTGATCCGTTCCTAAGTATCAGTCAGGCGGCGTCTGAGTGGCCAATTTATAAACGCTCAATTGACAGGGTAAATGAGCTTGATCGCAGCGTTGAAAAACAACTTCCTGAACAGGTTGAATTAGGGTCAGTGTTTGAGACTTTAAATGTTGATGACGTTGATTTTCATTACCAAGGTGCTGATGAGATGGTGTTGAAAAAATTAACTCTCGAAGTCAAACAAGGTGAAAAGTTAGCTTTACTGGGACCAAGTGGAACCGGTAAGAGTACGTTATTAAAACTATTGGTTGGGGATGAAACGCCAACTTCTGGTGAGATCACCATTAATGGAATCCCGGTAGCCAAGTTACAACATGAGCGGGCAAATCTATTTGGTGTGCTAGATCAAAAACCTTATCTATTTGATACAACCGTAATGAATAATGTGCGTTTAGGAAATCCGTCCGCAACTGATGACGAAGTTAAACAGGCGATTGCAGCAGTAGGCTTGCAAGAACTAATTGAATCGTTACCCGATCAATACGACACTGAAGTTAAGGAAGCGGGACAACGTTTTTCTGGTGGTGAGCGTCAGCGGCTATCGCTAGCTAGGCTTCTCCTGCAAGATGCGCCAATCATTATTTTGGATGAACCAACCGTTAGTCTTGATCCAATCACTGAAAAGCAATTATTGGATCAGGTGTTTACCTTATTAAAGGATAAGACGATTATCTGGGTAACCCACCATTTGGCAGGAGTTGCTCATGTCGATCAAGTCAGATTCTTGGAAGCAGGTAAGTTTGAAATGGTCGGGACTCCTAAAGAACTTTATATGAATAATGAACATTTTAGAAAATTGTACGATTTAGACCGTGGAGAATAAGACAAAAAAAGGCCTTGTAACCAATCCAAATTAGGATTGACTACAAGGTCTTTATTTTTACTATTGATTTCTTACTAGTAGTTGAGAAGTTAGTGATTTGAGCTGTTTTTTTGCTTTAATATCTGGCAACTCATCAATTAGTCCCAATGCGTCATTTGTTAATTTTTGAGCTGTAATTTTAGCGTCATTTAGACCGCCACATTGTTTAACGATTTGAGCAACTGCAACCATGTCAGAACTTGTCATTGCAGATTTCTTGGTTAGTAACATACTTAGCTCTTGTTTTTGTTTCGGTAGAGAACAGAGAAGCGGTAGGGTGTATGTCCCTGATTTCAAATCCTCCAAGATTGGCTTTTTGGTGTTGACAGTATTACCGTCATAATCCAGAACGTCATCTAAAATTTGGTATGCCTGACCAATTGTTAAACCGATTTTGGCAACCTTGGTGGTTAAATCAGCAGAACAATGAGTTAATATTGCTGCCTGTTTAAAACTTAACTCGAATAGCTTGGCCGTTTTGCCAGTGATCTCTTCAATATATTGATCAACCGTTTCTTCCAAGTTATATCTGAGTTGCATTTGTTCTAACTCACCGCTCAAAATTCGTTGCATAACGTCAACTTGATATTGTAAATTTTGTGGTTCGGTTGTCGACTTTAGAATTTCATTGAAGTAGCAGGTAAACAAGTAGTCGCCAGCATAGATTGCGTTGCGTTGGCCATATTCTGTGTGAATTGTTTTGACACCACGGCGTAATTCCGAGTCGTCAATTACATCATCGTGAATCAGGGTGGCCACGTGCAAAATTTCCATTGCGGCTGCACCAGAACGGAGTACTTTTTTGTCTGTAGGTTCACCGAATTCTGAAATGATGTAGAAAAAACCTGGACGTAAAAATTTGCCACCAGAATTGATTAGGTCGGAAACTTTTTTCTCGATTGGTTTGACCGGCAGACTCACGACTGATAATAAATATTTTTGTAAGGCGATTAACTTTAAATTAATTGTTGGAAATTGTCGCCATAACTGATGAACCATGAGACACCTCATTATGATTTGATAAGTACACAATCTAGAATACAAATTTACCGAATCAAAGTCAATCAAGTAATCACGTGGGATTAAGCGGTTAAGGGGGTTCTGCAAAAAACAGCGACCTGCAAATAATCTGCAAGTCGCTGTTCCACATTAACCACTAGTCATAACTAATTGTGTGGTCAATCTTTATTTGATTTGTTTGAAGAGTTTCCTGAGTAATAATGGGGGTAACTTTACCTACACTGATCATTGTTAAACTGTGCATTGCCCTTGTGAAAATCGTGTATAGGGTTCCCGTGTAATTATCATTAGGATAGTTCTTTTCAGAAACATCCCAAGCGATCACTGAATCAAATTCGAGCCCCTTTGCAAGGTAGATGGGGATTACTAACACACCCTTTGGTAGAGTCCGATCAGCATCTTTTAAAAGAGTCGTGTCAACGTGTGAATGAAGCTTCTCGTATACCTGATTAGCTTCTTCAACATTCTTGACCAGAATTGCTACTGTGCCAAACTCTTGTTGCTGCTTAGTTACAACTTTGACGAGTTGGTCGAACGATTCGTTCAAATTATCCGTAATTACCAACTCCGGTAACTCACCGTCTCGTTGAAAGGCCTCAATGTCGTCACCATTAGGCAGAATTGATTTGGCGAATGTTGTGATGGGGTACGTCGATCTGTATGACTTAAGCAGGCTGATCAATCGTGAGTGGCGGGTTTTAAAGGATGAATTTAATCTGTCTAGTAACTGTTTTGGAGTTTCAACTTCTTTAAACAGTGCTTGTTCACTGTCGCCCAATAATGTCCACTTAGTTTGCGGAAATGCATACTTGAGATACTTCAACTGGGCGATTGAGTAATCTTGCATCTCATCGATGAACAGGTACTTCATCGTGTTGTTTTGACCACCACCGCACATATAGTCACGAAGGTAAAGTAATGGGGCGGCATCATCGAGGTCGATTCTATGAAGCTCAATCCTGTTCATAAATTCTTTAATTTGCTCTGCCCATTCACTTTCAGTGGCAGAAGTAAAAGCACTATATTGGCTGATGAAATCTCGGTATTGTAGATATGGATCCACAAAATTGTTGTTAAAAATTGCATCATACACAGACTGAAGTCGGTTAGTAACGATTTGTCTGGCAATGTAGAAACGTTCGGCACTTTCATCTTGGAAATCACCTAATTTCTTACCTTCCAAAAGGTCGTGGTACCGTTCGTTACTCATCTCATCAATCTCGTCATTGACCCAATCCGCACTGGTTTCGTCATCAATTCTGCGACGTAGTTGCTTAATCAGCGCATTCTTAGTCTTGGTAAACTTATCTGCTGTTTTCAACGCAGCAGGAAAACTTGCAAATACTTTGCGAATCTCTGACTTGGTAAAGAATGCTTCACCATTAAAACCGATGTTAGAGAATTCAATTTGTTCGGGTGTCAGCTGGTCACAATAAGATGTGATTGCATCCATAAAGTTGCCCGCTTCTTTTTCTTGGCGAACCTTGAGCTCTGCATCGCTTCTAGTGTCGTCAACTTCGTAGCGTTCAAACAGACTTTGTACTCTTAATCCCTTTAGTCGGTTTGAAATAAATTCAGCAAAGGTTACTTGACGCATGTTTCGTTCTCCCAAACTAGGAAGAACCTCTGAAATATAATGACTAAACAATCTGTTAGGTGAGAATAAGATTATTTGGTCCGCCTCTAATGTGTCTCTACTATGGTAAAGCAGAAAAGCAATTCGTTGGAGAATTGCTGATGTTTTTCCGGAGCCTGCTACCCCCTGAACAACTAGTAAATCACTCTTAGTGTCGCGAATGATGTCATTTTGTTCGTGCTGGATGGTAGCGACAATGTTTTGCATGTACTCATCATTTTGATTTCCAAGTGCACTTTGTAAAAGCTCGTCGCCAACGGTTTCGTTGGTATCAAACATGTTGCGAATCTCGCCATCATTGATTTGAAATTGGCGTTTCTTTTTTAGGTTTGCCTTTTGCATTCCCATTGGGGTTTCGTATTCGACATCGCCTAAAGTCCCGTTGTAGTAAATACTCGAGATTGGTGCTCTCCAGTCATAAACTAAAAACTCCCCAGACTTATCTTGAAATGATGCCGTCCCAATGTAAAGTTTTTCTGCGTCATCGTCACCTGGCTCGGTAATGTCGATACGACCAAAGTAAGGTGATTTTTTCAACTGCTTGTAAGTTTCCAGTTGAGTTTCCAAAATTGACTCATTTTCAGTCAATCGGGACACCAAGCCACGTTGCTGTTGAAGTTCAGCACTGGTTTCAATTCGGTCATCAACTTCAAAGTAGTTTACCGAGGTGTTACTCGAATAACTTTGTTGGACCCGTTTGGTTTCGTCATGGGCACGGTCATACTCGGCTTGCGTATCGTCAATCTTGTCGGCAAGTTTACTTACCACTTCGTCGACGCGTTGTTGTTCAATTTTCTTTTCATTAATATCCAAATGGGCAAGTCCTTTCCGTAAGTCGAAGTTCTAAATGCTTTGAACATTTTAGTTGCATTTTAACCACCTGTCAATTCAAGCATACTTTGACATTTTGCAAAATTATAAGTAAAATAAAAGCGATATTTTAGATAAGTAGATAAGTCATTAAAAGAGAGGTTATGTGCGCTGAAAATAACCACGACAGATCGAAATGGAAAAGTAAACGGGTAACTCCTTATCGTTAATAAGTGGCGGCTATATTAAAGTAGTTCGCAATTTAGGTGGTACCACGGTCTAACGTCCTATTGAGCAAGTCAATAGGGCGTTTTTTGAAAGGATGGATATTGGAATGGCAAAGAAAGTTATTTTAACTGGTGATCGCCCAACCGGAAAGTTACATATCGGGCACTACGTCGGTTCATTGAAGAACCGGGTTGAATTACAAAACTCAGGTGACTACGAAACTTACATTATGATTGCTGACATGCAAGCATTAACTGATAACGCTCGTGACCCAGAGAAGATTAGAAACAGTCTTACTCAAGTAGCGATGGATTATTTGGCAGTGGGAATCGATCCAGAAAAGTCTACCATTCTTGTTCAATCTCAGATTCCGGCATTGACCGAATTAACTGAACATTATTCTAATTTAGTGACGGTTTCTAGACTGGAAAGAAACCCAACTGTAAAAACAGAAATTCGCCAAAAGAAGTTTGGCCAAAGTGTTCCCGTTGGATTCTTCACTTATCCGATTAGTCAAGCGGCTGATATCACTGCATTTAAAGCTGATACTGTGCCGGTTGGGGATGATCAAGAACCAATGCTTGAACAAACTCGAGAAATTGTGCGTTCATTTAACTCAATTTACAAACAAGATATTTTGGTTGAGCCACAAGGCTACTTCCCACCAAAGGGAATGGGGAGAATTCCTGGCTTAGACGGAAATGCTAAGATGAGTAAATCATTAGGTAATGCGATTTATATTTCTGACGATGCGGATACGGTTAAGCAAAAGGTAATGTCAATGTACACTGACCCTAACCACATTCACATTGAAGATCCTGGTAAGGTTGAGGGCAACGTTGTCTTTACTTACCTAGATATTTTTGATGAAGATAAACAAAAAGTTCAAGAGTTAAAGGATCAATACAGTCACGGTGGGTTAGGTGACGTTAAAATCAAGCTTTACCTAAACGAGGTGTTGCAAGCTGTGCTTGACCCAATTAGAGAACGCAGACATGTTTATGAACAAGATATTGCGTCAGTTTATGACATTTTGAAGAAGGGTAGCGAAAAAGCTAACATTGTCGCTAACCAAACGTTGCAAGAAGTTCGTGATGCAATTGGAATCAATTATTTTAACTAGTAGAAGGTGTTCACTATGGAAAACCTTGTAATTCTGGATATTGGTTCTAATTCCGTTAGAATGGCAATTAACCAAATTCAAAATGACGGCTCATACCGTGAAATTAAGCGGGTGAAGAGCGATAGCCGTCTGTCAGAAGGGATGGGTGCAAAGAAAACCCTTAAAGAAGAAGCAATGAAACGGACGATTGCTTCTTTGGCAGACTTTAAAGATATTTATTCTCAATATTCACACGTTAACGTAATTGGAATTGCTACGGCAGCTGTTCGGCAAGCCCAAAATAGTGATGTTTTTTTGTCGCAGGTTAAGCAACGGATAGGAATAGACGTTAAAGTCCTATCAGGAGACAAAGAAGCATATTATGACTACGTTGGGGTGGTTAACCGCCTGGGAATCAAGAACTGTTTGATTTTAGATATTGGTGGTGCTAGTTGTGAATTAGTAGCAGTCAAGCACGGTAAAAATACTAACCTGATTAGTATCCCGATGGGGGCTGTTAACTTGTCTGAACGGTTCCATCTAGCTGATCGGGTGTCAGGATCGAATTTGTTTAACGCTCAGTTCAACATTCGTAAGGAATTTTCAAAGGTTGGGTGGTTAAGCCAGTCAAAACGTCAACCATTGGTTCTATTAGGTGGGGCCAACCGGACACTGGCGAGAATTAATCGAAAACGCCAAAATATGGTAAGAATTGATGCGATTCATGGGTATCACCTTTCTTATGAGCAGGTTAACCGTACTTTTTTAAACATGCTTAGGGGAAATATGAAACGCAGACAGCAGATTCCGGGCCTTGAAGCTGACAGAGCGGACATTATCGTTGGGGGCCTAATGCCACTAGTAGTTTTGATGGACTACTTAGATACAAAAAAGGTCTACTTTTCTCAAAGCGGGGTTCGGGAAGGAATTATTACCGAATATATCGAAAAACATTATAAGTGAGTGTAAGCTAAAGCTGGAGCAAGAAAATCTTGACCAGCTTTTTGGCGCTATTTGGTGGTGAAAACTTGGACTTAAAATATGATCATTTTTATAAACGTGATTACCAAAATCGTAAACTGCTGATTCTTGAGCAATTAAGCCAGGTTGTTCAAGGTGACCAACTCCTATCAGAAAATTATGATGACGGGATGGCTGAAGTGATTGAAAATTATTTGACTAACTATCAGATTCCAGAGGGAATTGCGACCAATATAGTGGTCAATGGTACTGAACACTTGGTTCCAATGGTGACTGAAGAACCCTCAGTGATTGCTGCCTGCAGCAACGGAGCAAAACTATTGGCGACGATGGGTGGAATCAAGGCTGAGGTTCAAAGTAATTTAGTAGCGGGACAGGTTGTAATTAAGACAAATTCTCAATCAGTAGTCGCACAGTTTGTTAGTAAAAATGAAAGAGAATTACTTCAAGTTGCTAATCAAAGTCACCCATCGATTTTGAGCTACGCAACAGGTGCTAAACGGATAAGCGTTAGGGTGTTAGACCCCGAGTATGTATCCGTTGACTTGTTAGTTGATTCTGGTGAGGCTATGGGAGCTAACATTGTTAACTCAATGCTAGAAGCAGTTAAGGAATATATGCAGGAAAATCTTGATGCAATTGAGCCATTGATGGCAATTTTAACCAATGATGGAGAAACCTCCCTGGTTAATGTTAGTGGTAAAGTTTCATTTGCAAGTTTAGAAACAAAAACGATGAGCGGTGATGTGGTTGCTGAACGGATTTCCGCAGCTAGTCACATTGCTCAAATTGACCCAGTTAGGGCAGCTACCCACAACAAAGGAATCATGAACGGTGTGGATGCTGCGGCAATCGCGTTAGGTAATGATTGGCGGGCAATTGAAAGTGCTGCTCATAGCTTTGCTGCAAAACGGGGAAACTACCGTGGCTTATCAAATTGGCAGATTTCAGATGGTAACCTAGTTGGTACCATGACAATTCCAATCCCAATTGGCTTTGTCGGCGGCGCTACCAGAGTGTTTAAACTAGCGAAGTTAAACCAAGAGATTGCGCAGGTTTCAGATAGTGAACAGGAAATGCAATTGATTGCGGCTGTTGGATTGGCTCAGAACTTAGCTGCCCTAAAGGCATTAGTTACCGAAGGGATTCAGCGAGGACATATGAGTTTAGCGGTTAAATCTGCTGTAATAGCCAATGGAGCCACGCCAGGTGAGGTCTCCACAGTAGTTGAGAGGTTGACCACACTTGGTAAGCACGATGCTGAAACAATTAAGAAAGTAATTAATGAAATCCGTAAGGAGCGTAATAATAATGGATAATAATGTTGATGTAGAGTTAAATGATCAAACTCAAGACTTGATCAATACAGTAAGTCAGTTTTGGGATGGTGAAGTTACTGTTCAATTCATCGGCAATTTACAGTCAGGATTTGTTCGTCATGATCAAGCCCAGACTGTCCAAGATGGAAAAAAACTGATGATTCAGGTTTCTGATCTGAGTGCACCGGACTACACAGCTACACATGAATTAATCCATGTGTTAATGACGTTGAGAGGTTTTCCTCAAGTATTCTTCCCACTTACTACTGGTGATTCAAAGTTAGACGACCAATTAAAAATGATGGGGACGGAAATATTTGATATCGTTTCTCACTTTGTCGTTGTTAGCGAGCAGAGAAAACATGGATTGATTGATGAAAAAATTGAACAAATGTATTTCGATGGAATATACAAGACAATCAAGCCTGAGCCTAAAGATGGCGATGATCAAATGACCTTAAGAGCATTGACATTACTTGATGCCTTAGTATTTTTTGGTGACAAGATTAGTGATCATGAACCTGAGCTAAAGAAAGACTTTCCAATTTCCTACGCGGCAGCTCAGAATCTGTTTGAGGTAATTACCGCTAAGCCAACTGATTCACCATTTGGCTTGAGAAGAAATGTAATTAAATTGTTCAAAGCATTTGATGAACAGCTGAAGAAATGGGATTTACCACAACTTCACAACACTGAGTTTACGACATTGACCAGTGTTTTATCTGAACGCCAACTATCACTTTCAGTTCGCCAAATCTTTGAAATATTCCACTCAGAACTTAAGGTTGCAGGTACCACACACCGAGCCTACGTTGGCTTCAATCGGGTTGATGACCAAAATTCGTTTGTGATTGAGGAGCCAGGTAAACAAGTTGACAGTGCAGAATTCTTCAAAGAGACCTATGATAAAACTGTAAAGGAACTTTTAGAAGAACTAAAAATGCCATACATTATTCGTGAATAATTTTGGGGATGATTAGATGATCGATTCTGCAATACAACAGAAATTTGATAACGCAAAAAAAATTACGTTTTTGACTGGCGCGGGGGTTTCCACTCCATCCGGAATTCCGGATTACCGTTCAAAAAATGGCTTATATACAAATGATGCTAGTGACAAACCAGCTGAATATTATTTAAGTATTGATTGCCTCAAAAATGAGCCAGAGGTTTTCTATGATTTCATGATGAAAAATATGTACTATCCAGATGCAAAGCCAAATGTGATCCATGAGCGGCAAGCTGAGTTCACCCAGAAGCGCGATGCAATGGTAATTACCCAGAACATCGATGGCCTATATCAAAAAGCTCAGACTAAGAAATTGGTTGAGTTTCACGGGACATTATTTGATGTTTATTGCCTAAAATGCGGCAAACATGTGGATTATCATGAATACTTACATGATATGCATCATAAAGATTGTGGTGGCATCCTTAGACCTAACATCGTGCTCTACGGTGAGGGGCTCGATGGTGAAAATATCAGTCGGAGTGTCGCAGCTATTTCAACGAGTGATTTGATTGTCGTAGTTGGAACTTCGATGAGGGTGTATCCATTTGCTGGGTTGATTGATTACCGTCCTAATAGTGCAGAGGTAGTTGTGGTCAATCAAGAGGCACTAAACTTAGGTTTTCCAATCACAATGGTCCAAGAAGATGCTTCAAAGTTTTTTGAGGATTTGCAAGTTAACTAAATGGGGGATTGCAGATGATAAATATTGGGTTGACAACTTTTGCTGACCATCCTGATTTATCGGTGAATGGTGGTAAAACAGCTAGACTAAGTGAATACAGTTCTCATTTTCCAATAGTTGAAATGGATACGCCATTTTACGCAATCCCAAGACAATCAACTTTAGAACATTGGCAAAACCAAGCTCCAGATAACTTTCAGTTCATACTGAAAGCAAATCAATTGATGACCCAACACGACGTTGCTAAGGGGGATCCAGTTCCCAACGAAGACCGAATTGAGTCCTTTAAAGAATATCTAAGGGCAATCCAACCACTGGTAAATTCGACGCAATTAAAGACTGTGTTATTCCAATTTCCACCAACTTTTAAACTTGATGTGGATGCAATTGAATATTTGCGGAGAGTTAGAGAATACATGGGCGGATTATCAGTTTCGGTTGAATTTAGAGATGATTCTTGGTACGCAAATGAGGTAAGGGATGACGTTAGAAATTACTTTAAAGAACTTGAGTTCACCCTAGTAGCGCCTGATGAACCACACACTTTAAATGTGGGGGTGCCATTTGAGCCGATTGTGACTAATGAACATTTAATCTTCCTCCGACTGCATGGTAGAAACGTTAAGGGGTGGACTAATCCTACTGGAAATTGGCGGACTGAACGAACACTTTATAACTACTCAGAAGATGAACTTCAAGAAATCGCCCAATTGGCTAAACAGCTAGATCAACAGACTGAGGAAGTAATTATTATTTTTAATAATAATGCTGGTCATGATGCTGCAAAAAATGCGTTGAGATTAAAAGAGATTTTGGGAATCGAGTATGATGATCTATCTCCACTACAGATGGATTTATTTTGATTTACATCGCCAACAAGGCGGATATTTGCTATACTTAATGTTAATTATTAAAAAGTAAAACGACACGAAAAGAGGTACTTTCATGGCAGAAAGTAAGCCAACATATTACATTACAACGCCAATTTACTATCCTTCTGGTAGATTGCATATTGGAAATTCATACACAACTATTGCTTGTGACGCAGAAGCAAGATTTAAGCGCTCAATGGGCTTTGACGTTTTCTTCTTAACTGGAACTGACGAACACGGTTTGAAGATCGAACAAAAAGCTGAGGCCTTGAATACCACCCCACAAGCTTACGTTGATGATATGGCAGCAACCATCAAAAAGTTATGGAAAACGCTTGAAATTTCTAACGATAAGTTTATTCGGACAACTGATGAGTACCACGAAAAAGCAGTTGCTGAAATTTTTGACAAGTTACTGCAACAGGGCGATATTTACCTTGGTGAATACGAAGGTTGGTATTCTGTTTCTGATGAAGAATACTTCACTGAAAGCCAATTAGCCGAAGTTTATAAGGATGATGATGGCAAGGTCATTGGTGGAAAAGCTCCGTCAGGCCACGAAGTCCAACTGGTTAAGGAACAGTCATACTTCTTTAAAATGAGTAAGTATGCTGACTGGTTGCTTCAATATTACAAAGATAATCCAACTTTCATTCAACCAGAAGCAAGAATGAACGAAATGATTAAAAACTTTATTGAACCAGGTTTGGAAGATCTGGCTGTAAGTAGAACAACATTTAACTGGGGAGTCCCAGTAAAGTCTGATCCTAAGCACGTTGTTTACGTTTGGATCGATGCACTCTCAAACTATATAACTGCGCTAGGATATGGTTCAAACGACCAGTCTGAATTTAACAAGTATTGGCCTGCTGATGTTCATATGGTTGGTAAGGAAATTGTTCGTTTCCACACTATTTACTGGCCAATTATCCTTCACGCACTAGGATTACCATTGCCAAAACAAGTATTTGGTCATGGTTGGTTACTGATGAAGGACGGTAAGATGTCTAAGTCTAAGGGAAACGTAATTTATCCAGAAACTTTGGTAGACCGTTACGGACTAGATGCTGTTCGTTATTACTTGCTTAGAGCAATGCCTTACGGGAACGACGGAATCTTTACCCCAGAAGACTTTATTGATCGGGTCAACTACGACCTTGCTAATGACCTTGGAAACCTATTGAACAGAACTGTCTCAATGGTTAACAAGTATGATGGCGGAGTTGTTCCTGACCTTCAAAGTGGAATTACCGAGTTTGATAAGGGACTAGAAGATACTAGTGCTGAAGTTGTCGCTAACTTTAAAAAGTTAATGAATAAGCTTCACTTTGCTGATGCATTGAGTGAAGTTTGGAAGTTAGTTTCAGCTTCTAACAAGTACATTGACCAAACAGAACCTTGGGTTTTGGCTAAAGACGATGCTAAAAAAGAACAGTTGGATTCAGTGATGGCTCACTTAGTTGCTGCATTGAGAGTGATTGCGGAATTAGTAAGCCCAGTTATGACCCACGCACCTAAAGAAATTTTTGCTCAATTAGGTATCAGCGATGAAATTGACTTAACAACCTTGAGCTTTGCTGATCTTAAGGGAGGCGTTAAGGTGGCTGAAAAGGGTCAACCAATTTTCCCACGTTTGGATAGTGAAGTTGAGGTTAACTTCATTAAGGAACAAATGACAAAGTCTGATAAGGCAAAGGGAAGAGCAGCAATGAAAGAAGCTGCTGAAAACACTTTTGATCCGGAATCCACTGAACTGAAGTCAGATAAGAAGGAAGTTCGCTTTGAAGCCTTCGAAAAAATTGAATTAAAGGTTGCCCAAATCAAGAGCGTTAACAAAGTTGAAGGTGCTGATAAGTTACTTCAATTTAGACTCGACGCTGGAGATGATGGTGATCGCCAAATTCTTTCAGGGATTGCTCAATGGTACCCTGACTATGAAAAGTTAGTTGGTAAAAAAGTAATTATTGTTGGTAACTTGAAACCACGGAAGATGAAGGGCGAAGTTAGCCAAGGAATGTTGCTATCTGTCGAACATGATAACGGCGACGTTGAATTGGTTACAATTCCTGACAACCTTCCCAATGGTTCAACTTTAGAATAAACAAACTGCCGCCTTCAGAATCTAGAAAGCGGCTTTTTCAATAATTGAGGGATAAAATGAAAATATTCGATTCACATACTCATTTAAATGACGATATTTTATATCAAGACGTTGAAGGTTACTTTGCCCATGCTCAAAAGTTGGGAGTTAAAAAAATCGCCAACGTTGGTTCAAATCAGAAGTTAAACGAGCGTTCATTGGAACTTGCTGACAAATATCCAGATATGTATTCGATTATCGGGTGGCACCCAGAAGATGCCATTTATTTTAAGGATGAACAAGAAAAATGGCTAGTCAAAAACTTGGAGAACGAAAGGGTGGTTGCAATTGGCGAAATTGGTTTGGATTATTACCAGACCGCTTCTCCACATTCAGTTCAAAAAGAAGTGTTTAAGCGCCAAGTAGAGATTGCTAAATATTACGGCCTCCCCATTTCGATTCATAATCGGGATGCGTTTGAAGATACGTATGAAATATTAAAAGCAGTGGGTGTCAGTGATATTTCTGGGGTAATGCACAGTTTTAATGGTGACCCTGAATGGCTAAATAAATTTCTGGATTTGGGAATGTCTGTATCGTATAGTGGGGTTGCAAGTTTTAAGAAGACCCATGAGGTTCATGATTCGGTTCGTAATACTCCACTAGATAAGATTTTGGTGGAAACCGATGCCCCATATTTGGCTCCGGAACCATTTAGAGGTAAGCAAAACGAACCTGCATACACGCTCTATACCGTCGAAGCATTAGGAAGGCTGTTAGACACTGATCCAGATGTTGTGGCAGCTCACACCTATGAAAATACATTGAAATTATTTGGAATAAGTGAAGCCAATGACTAATAAAATTAAAGAAGTAATTGTTGTTGAAGGTAAAGATGACACCAAGCGAATTAGAGCTGCGGTAAATGCGGATACAATTGAAACTAGAGGCTCAGCGGTTGATGAAGATACTTTAGCATTGATTGAAAAGGTTGCCCAGAGTCGGGGAATTATAATTTTTACTGACCCGGATTTTTCTGGTGAGAAGATTCGTAAAATTGTGACTGAAGTGGTTCCTAATGCTAAGCATGCTTTTTTGAAGAAGAGTCAGGCAGTCCCAGAAAGGGCCCATGGTTCTTTGGGAGTTGAACATGCGAGTCCGCAGGCAATCCGTGAGGCATTGGAGAACGTATATACAGTCGATGATAACCCGGTTGAGACCATTACCACAGAAGATCTGTTGCACTATGGTTTGATGGGAGGAAACGGTGCTAAACAGCGTCGTAGAAGATTATCTGAACATCTTAATATTGGTTATGTGAACGCAAAACAATTAAAGCATCGACTGGCAATGTTTCAAATTTCTCGCGATGACTTTATTAAGGCAATGAAAGAAATTGAGGAAGAAAATTAATGAATGATTTCCTAGAAATTGGTACCGAAACTAGAACAATGGCAATTTTGAATCAGTATCATCTATTTGCTAAGAAAGGCCTTGGCCAAAACTTCTTAGTGGATATTGATGTTTTACGGAGAATTGTCACGACTGCTGAAATTACAGCTGATGATGCGGTGGTTGAAATTGGCCCCGGAATTGGCGCATTGACTGAACAACTAGCTAAGAATGCCAATAAGGTAGTCGCATTTGAGATCGATGATAATTTGTTACCTGTACTGTATGATACATTGCACGACTATCCTAACGTGAAGATTATCAATCAAGATATATTGAAGGCGAACTTGCCTGAGGTAATTGACACCGAATTTGGTGCGGATAAAAAAGTCAAAGTTGTGGCTAATTTGCCTTACTACATCACCACACCGATTATTATGGACCTATTAAGAAGTGATGAGAGCATAGATTCTATTGTAGTAATGATGCAAAAAGAAGTAGCTGAACGCTTAACTGCTAACCCTAGTACTAAAGCCTATGGATCGTTGTCAGTTATTATGCAACAACAAAAGAATGTCGAGGTTGCTTTCTTAGTAAGTAAGAATTCTTTCATTCCTAGCCCTAAGGTTGATTCAGCAATTATCAAGATTACGCCGAAGGAAAAACAGGGGGTTCAACCCTTTGACCTCAAGAAGTTTCAGGCATTTGTTCGTGGGTGTTTCATGCATCGACGTAAGAGTCTGTACAATAATTTGCAGGGTATTTTTGGGAAATCCTCAGAAATTAAGGAAACAATTAAGAAAGTTACGACTGAGCTTGAATTGGGGGATAATGCCCGTCCGGAAGAACTGTCAGTGGCCCAATTTGTAGAACTATGTAACAAGTGTAATACAGAAGGCCTCATTAAATAAAAATCCCTAAATATGTTATTGCTTATCCAAAGTAAGTGTGATAAAATTTGCATTTTTATTCAGATTGCGATATAATAAATTATCGTGAGGTGAGTGCAATGCCTATCACATTATCTGTGATTAAACACAAGATTGATGATCATCTTGGTCAACACATTAGTGTTACTTCCCAGATTGGGAGACGCAAGACTGCAACACGTGAGGGGATTTTGCGGGAGACTTTTCCTGCAGTGTTCGTAGTTGAGCTTGATAAGGACTCGAGTTTAAACCGAGTATCTTACAGTTACACTGACGTTTTGACTAAGAACATCAAGATTGAGTTTGGAGCTAATCAAACTGATTAGTAATTTGGGGGGCCGAGAGGCCTTTTTTTTTGCTCAAAATTCCGGTTTCAGTGTGACTGACTGACTTTTTGCCGATTATTTAGTATACTTTTTGTAATATATCGTTGGTCAGGGGATGTTGTTTAATGAAAATGATCATAAAAGCACCCGCCAAACTTAATCTCGGATTGGACGCAACGTCAGTTCATTCAAACAAAGAGGTTGAATGGGAAATGGTGATGACTTCAATTTCACTCTGTGATTACGTTACTTTAGAAACAAATTCGTCAGGTAAAATCGAAATTGATACGGATAGTGGCTTTCTACCAGATGACGGTCGGAACCTTGCACTTAAAGCAGCCAGGTTATTTTTTCAGGATAATCACATTAGCAGTGGACTTAAAATTTCCATCGAAAAGAACATTCCAGTTGCTGCTGGTTTAGGTGGTGGTTCAAGTGATGCTGCGGCAGTTTTGCGAGGACTAAATACGATGTTTCGAACTGGCAAAACACTGTTTGAATTAGCAAAATTAGGCTTACAGATCGACTCAGATGTTCCATATTGTGTTTACGGCAAGACAGCTAAAGTTTCAGGGTATGGCGAAGTGATTACTCCATTACCTAAACTACCGTCAATGTGGTTTGTACTTGCAAAGCCCAACGTAAGTGTTTCGACGCCGAAAATAATTCGCTCGCTTCATAACGTGGAATTAGATCATCCAAACATCAATGGATTGGTTTCAGCAGTCGAATCACAAAATTACGAGGAAATTGTGGGTAATTTGGCTAATACCCTTGAAACAGTGACTTCAAAAATGTATCCACAAATTCTTACGATTAAGCAGAGACTACAAAAGTATGGTGCAGATGGATCGTTGATGACGGGCAGTGGGCCGACTGTTTACGGGATTTGTCGTAAGCAGAGCCGGGCAAATCGGGTGTTTAATAGTATCTCTGGGTTTTGTCACGAAGTCTATATTGCTAGATCAATTGAAACAAATTAAGGATGGGCAACAGTCGAAAATAACAATAGCTTTTTCGACTGAGCCTATTTTTTTGTGGAGTTTTCAATATTCCGTTGACAAACAAAATGAGGTCTGTAAACTAGAATGGTAATGATTACTTTTTTCAAGGAGGAAGCAATTGTCAGAACCAGTCGTAAAAGTGAATAAATTAAACGTGGCTTTTAACCGCCATCCTGTTTTGACTGATTTAAGTGTGGAATTAAATCGAGGAGAATTTCTTGCGATTGTTGGGCAAAACGGAGTCGGAAAAACCACCTTTGTCCGAACACTTCTTAAGCAACTTAAACCTGCAAGTGGCGAGATAATAATCGCCCCAGGTACGAAGATTGGTTACGTTCCTCAATTTAGAAATATCGACGTTGAGTATCCATTATCAATTAAGGATTTTATTTCGTTGGGATTTACCGGATTTAAACTGCCCTTTTTAAAATCAAGCGAACGCAAAGTTCTTGATGAAGTGATTAAAATGGTTGATTTACAGGACATCGCTAAACGTTCAATGGGAAGGGCATCTGGTGGCGAAAAGCAGCGGGCATACCTTGCTGCTGCACTGATTAAGCACCCAAACTTGTTGATTTTAGATGAATCAACCGCAAGTCTTGACCCCAATGCTAAGCGCGAGTTGCTGGCTGTGGTTAAGAAACTTAATGTTGAAAATCAACTGACTGTCATATTTATTACGCATGACGTTTCGCTGGTTTCACAATATCCTGATCACTACCTCTGGATGAAGCAAGGGGAGTATGAATCAGGGCTAATCGAAAATCTACCGAGTGAGGTGGTCAGTCAAGATCATGCTTAATTTAGAATTTATGAGAAATGCGTACCTTGCCGGAACGCTGATTGCAGTGGTAAGTTCCGTTATTGGTACTTTTGTGGTTGCCAGAAACATGTCGTTTATGACGCATACACTTTCAGAGATTGGTTTTGCCGGTGCATCCTTTGGAATTTTCATTGGTTGGCCACCGTTGAATGGAATGCTGTTATTTACAGCGATTAGCTCGATCTTAGTTGGTCAGTTAAGTGGCCAAATTGAATCGCGAAGAGAATCCGTAATTTCAGCAATTTCTGGTCTGTTTATTGGGCTGGGAATTTTGTTCTTATCAATTTCGCAAAAAAATGCAAGTTATGCCACTAACATCTTATTTGGTAGCGTAATCGGAATCAGCAAGGATGATGTCCATTTGATGGCAATTTTATCCTTGTTAGTATTACTAGTCGTCGTTGTGATCTACCGAAACTTGAAGGCTGATTCTTTTGATTCGATTGGTGCCAAAATTAATGGCGTTAATTCTAACTTAATATCAATTATCTTTTTATTGCTGTTAGCGATGAGTGTCAGTGTTGCTGCTCAGATTGTGGGCTCACTTTTAATCTTTATCTTGCTAACATTACCTGCATCTAGTGCAAAATATTTCTGTCACACGGTATTTTCAATGATTGTGTTGGGAACTGTTTTTGCACTGGCAGGGGTTTGGATTGGCCTTTATTTAGGCTACATTACTAATTGGCCGGTCACTTTCTTCATTGCCTGCATTGAGGCAGCAATTTATGGCTGTGCTTTACTTTATAACTCAATTCAAAACCGTAGCGAGTAAGCTACGGCTTTTTATTTCGAAAACTTTAAAAATAATCTGGAAAAAAGTTAAACAGTTCAGCAAAAGCCGAACATTTATGATAAAATTTAATAGATATTACATATAAATTGAGGTGGGATTTTTGAAAGTACGCAGAAGTGATCGGCTGATCGATATGACCCGCTATTTACTTGAACGTCCGCACACGCTTGTGCCGTTGACGTTCTTTTCTAAGAAATATGAGTCAGCAAAATCGTCAATTAGTGAAGATTTAACAATTTTAAAGAGAACTTTCCAAGAACGGGGAACTGGTTTATTGGAAACCGTTCCCGGAGCAGCAGGGGGCACTCGCTTTCTGCCATATATTTTGAAAGAAGAGGCAACTGACTTTGTCGGGGACTTAATTGGTCAAATGACTGACGAAAGTCGTTACTTGCCAGGCGGATACGTCTATATGTCTGACTTGTTAGGCGATCCTAATACCTTGCGGCAAATCGGCAGAATTTTTGCCACTCAATATTTAAACCAAAACGTTGATGCTGTTATGACAATTGCCACCAAAGGGGTGCCAATTGCTCAGGGAGTTGCCAACTTATTAAACGTGCCGTTCGTTATCGTGCGTCACGATACTGAAATCACTGAAGGGTCTACAGTTAACGTAAACTATGTTTCTGGATCAAGTGAACGAATCGAAAAGATGTCACTATCAAAACGGAGCCTTAAGAAGGGTGCGAATGTTTTGATTGTTGATGATTATATGCGTGGCGGAGGAACCATCTCTGGGATGATTTCTATGGTTGAAGAATTTGAAGCTAACTTAATCGGAATTGGGGTAGTTGCTGAAAGTTCGATGCCGGAAACACGTAGAATTGGTGAGTACACCTCATTGATGACAGTAGATGCAGAAGACAACACGGTCACTGCCAAAACGGGGAACTATTTAGATAAGTTTTTTAACTAATCATTAAGAGGAGAAATGAGAATGGCAACAAAAAATACGGTTATCCTTGCTGCGGGTAAGGGGACTCGCATGAAATCTAAGCTTTACAAAGTTTTGCACAGAGTATGTGGTCGGACGATGGTTGATCACGTATTAACTCAAGTTGAACAGGTAAAAATGGATAACATTGTAACGGTTGTTGGCCACGGGGCTGATGCCGTTGAAAAAGAACTCGGTAGTCGAACTAAATACGCCGTTCAAGAAGAACAGCTGGGAACTGGTCACGCAGTGATGCAAGCTGAGGACATTTTGGGAAACCTTGATGGAATTACTATGGTTGTTAGTGGGGACACCCCATTATTTACAGCCCAAACTTTTGATAATTTATTTGAATACCATAAAAGTAAAAAGGCTGCCGTTACGATTTTGACTTCTCACACTGACGAGCCAACTGGATATGGCCGAATTGTTAGGAATAGCCTAGGAATCGTTGAGCGAATTGTTGAGCAAAAGGACGCTTCTAAGGAAGAACAAGCAATTACTGAAATCAATACCGGGGTTTATGCATTTGATAACCAGGCATTGTTTAGTGCTCTTCACAGCATCAATAATGAAAACGCCCAGGGAGAATACTATTTGACTGATGTCATTGAAATTTTGAAAAAACAGGGCAAAACCATCGCTGCTTTCCAAATGGATGACTTTTATGAATCAATGGGTGTAAATGACCGAGTTGCCTTGTCAAAAGCAACTAAAATTATGCAACGCAGAATTAATGAAGCGCACATGAAAGACGGAGTAACAATTGTTGATCCTGACAATACTTATATCGATGTTGATATCAAAATCGGTGCCGACACTGTAATTGAACCAGGGGTTCAGTTGAAGAATCATTCAGTAATCGGTGAAAATTGTTACTTAGGTGCTCACTCTGAAATTCGAAATTCAACACTTCACGATAACGTGACGGTTACATCTTCGTTAATTGAAGATTCAGAAATGTTTGATGGCTCAGACATCGGTCCTAATAGTCATTTACGACCAGAATCATCGATTGGTAAAGGCGTTCACCTTGGAAACTTTGTCGAGGTTAAGAAATCAACGATTGAAGACAACACCAAGGTTGGTCACTTAACTTACGTTGGTAACGCCAAACTGGGTAAGAATATTAACGTTGGTTGTGGGGTAGTCTTTGTCAATTATGATGGGGCTAAGAAACATGAAACTGTTGTCGGGGACGACTCATTTATTGGTAGCAACTCTAACCTAATTGCCCCACTAAATGTAGCTGATCATTCATTTATTGCCGCAGGTTCAACCATCAACAAGGATGTTGAACGTTATGATATGGCAATTGCCCGTGAACGACAGACAAATAAACCTGGGTATTTTAAAAAATTACCTTATCAAAAAGATTAGCAATGATATTTTAGGGGAATTCATTGTATAATTAAGTTAGCAAAAACCTAAATGGAGGATCCTAATGGCTCAGCAATACTTTGACGAAAATTTAAAAATCTTTGCCCTTAATTCTAATAAACCACTTGCAGAAAAAATCGCTGCAACGGTAGGCGTTCCGCTCGGAAAGACTTCGGTGGATCGTTTTAGTGATGGTGAAATCAGAATTAACATCGAGGAAAGTATCCGTGGGGATAATATTTACATTATCCAATCTACTTCGGCACCGGTAAACGATAACTTAATGGAACTATTGATTATGATTGATGCATTGAGAAGAGCCAGTGCAAAAACCATCAATGTTGTGATTCCTTACTACGGTTACGCTCGTCAAGATAGAAAGGCACGTTCTCGTGAACCAATTACGGCTAAATTAGTGGCCAACATGTTGCAAAAGGACGGCGTAGATCGGTTAATCACTTTAGATTTACATGCTGCTCAAATTCAAGGATTCTTTGATATCCCAGTTGATCATTTGATGGGAGCCCCATTATTGGCTGACTACTTCTTGGATCATGATTTTGAGGAGGATACTGTAATTGTTTCCCCAGATCATGGTGGAGTTTCTCGTGCGAGAGCTTTAGCAGAATTCTTGGAAAAGCCAATTGCAATCATCGATAAACGCCGGCCAGAGGCCAACGTGGCTGAAATTATGAACATCATTGGTAATGTTAAAGGAAAACGTTGCTTGATGATTGATGACATGATTGATACTGCGGGAACAATTACTTTAGGGGCGCAAGCGTTAATGGATGCTGGTGCTAAGGAAGTATATGCATGTTGTACTCATCCAGTGCTATCAGGTCCTGCAATTGATAGAATTGCTAAGTCACCAATTAAGAAGTTAGTGATTACTGATACCATTAAGCTTCCTGAAGAAAAGCAAATTGATAAAATTGTTAAGGTTTCTGTTGGTCCATTAATTGGTGATGCCATTAAGAGAATTAACGAAAACAAGCCGGTCAGTCCATTGTTTAAGAATCGTTTCCATGGAACTGAATCTTAATGAGCATGTTTAAAAAAATTGTGTTAACCAGTTGTACTGTGGTTATCATTGTAGATGTCATTGGAATTTTGATTTACGGTACATTGGCAGTTGGAAACGTTAATTTTATGATTGGCTTATTGCTAATGATTGGAGCGGCGTTTTTTATCATCAAAGATGGTCATCTTTTTACTGGTTGGCGCTTTAGCACTAAGAAAAGAACAGATTTAGAGCAAGAGAATCTACCAAAACAACCAGGAGTTAGAGAGGTCGGTTCTGTTAAGAATCAACCAATTAAGTTTGGTCCCTCAGCTAGATTTTGTTTGCTAGTTGGTGGATTGTTGATTGTTTTAGGTGTGGGTTTGACTTTAATTTAGAATAGCAAAAAGGCTACGGTGCTCAATGCACCGTAGCCTTTTTGGTTTAATCAATTGATTAATCAACTTCGTTTACGTACTTATTGATTGCGTAGGCAACTCCGTTTTCAGAATTGGTTTTGGTAACAAATGAAGCAGCTTCCTTCACTTCGTCTATTCCGTTACCCATTGCAACTCCTAGACCAGCGTATTTAATCATGGTGAGATCATTACCCTCATCTCCAAGAGCCATTACATTTTCAGCGGTTAGATTAAGCCGTTCAGCAAGGTCCTTAAGTGCGTTGCCCTTGCTTGCGTTTTTATTCATCATTTCGATGAAGTATGGTTCACTTTGGACAACGTAAAGTTCTTCCTTTAGTTCGTCAGGGATGTTTTGCTTTACCCGTTCAATTACTTCTGGATAATCCACAAACATTGCTTTAGAAATCACAGTATCGGCAGTGATTTGCTCTGGAGTCTTGAACACGATTGGGAGCATAACCAGATAGCTTTCACCAATTGTGTAAGGACTAAGCTCTTGGTTAGTAGCGATGATTTGATCTGTAGTTTCCACTTGGTAGTGGGCGCCTAACATCCGACTGTACATTTCGGTCTTTAGGAACCCTTCGTATGATAGTGTGTGGTGACTAATAACGTTACCATCTAGGTCTTGAGCCATTGCACCGTTAAAGGTAATGGCGTATTCATCGTTTCCAGAAATTGATAATTTGTCCAAGTATGGTTTAACACCACTTAGTGGGCGACCGGTACAAAGAACTACCTTAACGCCACGTTTCCGAGCGTTAGAAATGGCCTCAATCGTTTCATTGGCAAGTACATGGTCCTCGTTTAGTAGGGTACCATCAATGTCGATGGCGATTAGTTTAATGTTCATAAAGTTACTCCTGTGTCTAAATTAATTTATCGTTGCGAATATGTTTGGCAAATTCATCATACTCAGATTGGAACAGATCTACGTTGTTGCCATTGGTTAAGACGTCCTTTGGGAAGAAGAAGCGATTATCTCCCTCGGAACGGTCAGAGATGGCGTTAACAATTGGGCTTACATCAGCAAGTTGGACGAGTGATTCGTCTGCTTGGATCAATTGAATCTGCTTCTTCTCTGGGGTGTAGGCATCATATGGCAAATCAAAACTATCATCCGTAGCCGTGTAATACTTAGGGTTGTAACCAGCCTGTTCGATCAACTCTTGTAGTTTAGGCAACAGACTTTTGGTTTCCTCAGTAAACCTAACTGATTTTAGCGGCTTTCTGTCGATAAATCTGCTTGCTAAGTCTGCAAGAATATCATCAGGATAACGTTTCCAATGGATAAAGTAAGTGTTTAATACTCCATCGTCTAGTTGGAGATAGTCATCAAGATTGAATTGCCGAGAGAAGAATGGTAATAACAGGTAGGGAGTTTGGGCATTTTCAACGACTGTGCCATTAAAAATTTCTTTAGCTCGTGAAAGTAGTCGATTTAGGACGACTTCCATAGATCTTGATCCAGGATGAAAATAAACTTGTTGGTACATTTGAAACCTGCTGACGATGTAGTCTTCAACTGCGTGCATGCCACTCATTTCAAAACAGATTCCGTCGTGGTATGGTCGCATTACCTCTAAAATTCGCTGTAAATCAAAGGTACCATACTTTACCCCAGTATTGTAAGCGTCACGAAGTAAGTAATCCATCCTATCAGCGTCAAGTTGGCTAGAAATAATTTCCACAACTTGGCGATTAGGGTAGGTCTTGTTGATAACACTAGCAACCATATCTGGAAATTCTGGGCTCACTTTTTTAAGCACCGCATTAATTTCGGTTTGGTCGGAAGTGATAATTGCCCGGGTAATTGCTTCATGATCGGTGTGAAAAATGTGCTCAAAGGTGTGTGAGTATGGGCCATGGCCAATATCATGAAGGAGGGCAGCACAAAGGGTGACTAGCTCCTCTGAGTTGTCCCAAAGTCCATCACCATGAAGCTTGCTGGGGTAATTTTTGGCAAATGATTCAGTAATTCGTCGGGCAATTTCGTAAACTCCTAATGAGTGGGAGAATCTGGAGTGCTCTGCACCGTGAAATACTAAGGGCGTCGTCCCAAGTTGGTGAATTCTCCTTAGTCGTTGAAATTCGCTGGTGTTAATTAAGTCTAGGATTACTTGGTACTTAACGTATACGTAATTGTGAACCGGGTCTCGAAATACTTTTTCTCTTGCTAACTTTTGATTTGCGTATGTCAATGTTGTCCTCCTATTTTGGGTAATTGTTCATTTCGCAGAATCATCTTACGCAACTGACGAGCTTTTTGCTGCTTGAATTGCTCAGATGATAAAATCGCTGCGGAGTTTTGATTGAGTGAATAGTCATGTTGAATGATAGCCGAAATCTTTTCTTTCATAACGTCCAAGGTGTTAAACTGTGAGTCTAGGTCTACTAAACTGGTCATGGATGATTTATTAACCTTAGGAAAGTTCCACTTAGTTTGGGAATAAGCATCTGCAACTTCGTAAAAGTTGGCAACAGTTTCACTCCGAGAGTCTTGATTGCCAAAAACGCTCATATAAAGCATTAAGACGATGGCATCTTTTTCCCGACGTTGGGCAATCCCCGCAATTTTTTGACCATTAATGCTGAGGTCATATTTACCCGGACAGTATGAATCAGTGATTTCATACGTTCCCAGTTGCCACTGGGGTAAAGATTGTCTCATTAATTCGGCAATCACCTCATATGCATCATCAACGCTAAGCGGATGGCTGCGATTGGGCAAGAATAGTGAAACGTTTAGAACACCCGGATCAGATATCACAGCCAATCCACCAGAGTTTCTTAAAAAGTATTGGTATCTTTGATTAACTAATTGTTCTAATCCCGACTCAAGTTTGGGCAAGTGGCGGTCATTGATCCCTAATATTAAGGTCGGTTCCGTCGTTGTCCAAAAATGTAGGAAGGGTTGTTGAAGCTCATTGGTAAGTTCTAGAATGGCGTTGGTGTCAGCAAACGCCTCCAATTGGGCAGCCGGAGAATAGTTTGCTTCAAAAATAGTGATTGAATTGTTATTCAACATGATGATTCCCCTTACATTTGAATAGTTCAATTATACCAGACATTATTGAGTTGCTAAGACCTAGATTAAATGAGTGAAAAAACCTATTTTGAGGGATATAATTAATAGTTGAAATGTATGAAGAGAAGGTGCGAAATGGATAATCCTACAAACAATTTACCAGTTCAGATTCATTTAAGAACCGACATTCTGCAGGATGGTAAGAAGGCGAATTATGTCTTCGACATGGAAGGACAGCTTGTCGAAATTGGCGATGCAATTTATATTCGCTATGACGAAGAAACAGATGGTGACCCCATTCCTGTTACAATCAAAATTATGAATAGCGGGGATGTTAAGATCACTCGTGCGGGTGAAAACCGCTCCCAACTGATGTTTAGTGAGGGCAAGAGAATCTCCGCTGTCTACAAGACCCCTTATGGACCATTGGACATTCAAACGGTCACTCCGGGATTGGAGATTGATTTACTTGAAAATCCGTTGAGAGGAAACGTTGATATTTCATATCTACTTTATGCAGGACAAGAATTACTTGGTAAATATAATATTTCATTGCAATTTACGGTGTAATCGAGTATAGTAACTTTTAGACTGTTGAAAGGACGTGTACCAGTTTGGAATTAAAAGTCTTTGAAGGCCAAAACAAAAATGAACTATCGATGATCGAAGTTGCTCACGCTATTTTAGCTGAGCGTGGAGACGTTATGCCGTTCGCTGATTTGGCTAATGCCGTTCAAGAATACCTTGGTGATAGTAATAAGGAAATTCGCGATCGATTATCTCAGTTCTATACTGACTTAAATATCGACGGTAGTTTCATTTCACTTGGTGACAATCTTTGGGGCTTAAGAACCTGGTATCCTTACGAATCGATTGATGAGGCCACTGTTCATACTGACCTCGACGATGAAGATCGACCAAAGAAGAAGAAACGTCGGAAGGTTAATGCATTCTTAGCAGATGCCTCTGATGATGATGATGTTATCGATTACGACGACGACGATCCTGAAGATCAGGACGACGCGTTTGACGACGATGACGACACCGATGATGACGATGAAACAACACCAGCAGCTAGTGTCGGTAAATATGACAATGATTTATCAGATATTGACGATGACAGTGACGATGATGATGACACAGATCTTCCGGATGGAATTGAAGGAGAGTTATCAGACCTTTCAGACGATGATGATTTGCTAAACACAGATGATGACGATGATGACTCATCAGATGGTGACGATTCTAGTTACGAAGACAATCAAAAATAAATTACCTTGACGTGGGTCCTTAATTTATGTATTATATTTTTTGGGCTCCTTGAGTTTTCAAGGGCATCTGAACGATGATTAATTTGTTCCCTATTCAACTTAATGAATAGGGAATTTTTCTTTTTACCCCCTGCACAATCAAAGAGGAGAGGAATTTTTAAATGACCAAATATATTTTTGTTACCGGCGGAGTAGTTTCTTCTTTAGGAAAGGGAATCGTTGCCGCTTCCTTAGGTAGATTACTTAAGAACCGCGGACTCAACGTTACAATCCAAAAGTTTGATCCCTACATTAACGTGGATCCAGGAACCATGAATCCATATCAACATGGGGAAGTTTTTGTTACTGATGATGGTACTGAAACTGACCTTGATTTGGGTCACTATGAACGTTTTATTGATAATAACTTAAATAAGTACTCTAACGTTACCACCGGTAAAATCTATGACGAAGTTCTTCGTAAAGAACGTCATGGTGATTATCTTGGTGCAACAGTTCAAGTAATTCCTCACATTACTGGCATGATCAAAGATAAGATTATGCGTGCGGCAAAGACATCAGACGCTGACATCGTGATTACTGAAATCGGTGGAACCGTTGGTGATATTGAATCATTGCCTTTCCTTGAAGCCATTCGTCAAATGAAAAACGAAGCTGGCGAAGAAAACACATTTTACATTCACACCACATTAATTCCTTACCTGCGAGCTGCTGGTGAAATGAAGACTAAGCCAACGCAACACTCAGTTAAGGAACTTCGTGGTTTGGGTATTCAACCTAATTTATTGGTAGTTCGTTCTGAAAAACCAGTAACTGATTCTATGAAAAAGAAAATTTCGCTTTTCTGTGATGTTAAGAAGGAAGCTGTTGTTGAATCACTTGATGTTCCAACCCTTTACTCAATTCCTTTGAGACTACAAGAACAAGGAATGGATCAACAAGTTCTTGATCATTTTGGTATCAACAAGCCTGCTGCTGATATGTCTGAATGGCAACAATTAGAACAACACGTTCAACACTTGAAGCGTAAGGTCAAGATTGTCCTAGTTGGTAAGTACGTTGGCCTTCAAGATGCTTACATTTCAGTTGCTGAAGCACTTAAGCATGCTGGTTATCCAGTTGATGCTGATATCGACTTAGAAATGGTTGATGCTGAAAAAGTTACTCCAGAAAACGTTGAAGATT